>JAVFAP010000410.1:0-4377 GCA_034002445.1 bacterium
AACGGTGGGAAAAAGCCGCGATCTACACCGCAATCGCCTTGGCCCTCTTCAGCGCGGTGGCGACACTTTCCCGGGGAACCTACCTCTCCCTCATTGTATGGCTGGCCGTGGTTCTCTGGCGTGGAACCGCCCCAGTACGCAAACACGCGCTGATTTATGCCGGAGTGGTCCTGCTGTTGATTCTCCTTTGGCAGCCGCACCTCTTTTTGCGCTTCAACACCGTCCTGCAAAATCCCCTGGTATCCGATAATCCGCCCCCCCGCACGGAAATCTGGGCCTATCTGATGGATACCGAACTGGCCTCGTTGCCCTTCTTTGGGGTTGGACTCAACCGGGTAATCACTGACCGCATGGCCAACCACATCGCCTCCTCCGATGGTGCGTATACCCTGCCCAGCGCGCATGGCCCGCATAACCAGTACCTGGCTTTTCTCCTTACCGCCGGGCTGATTGGCGTGCTGGTCTTTTTGTGGATCATGGGGCTCACACTTTTGACTGCCTGGCGCATGCCGCCTCCGCTCTCGGCCTTCTTCACCGCGAGTATAATAGGCTTTCTAGTACAGTGCGTTTTTGAGATTCCGATCCCCGCAACCAACTTGCCCATCGTCTTACTGACGATTGGCGCGATCGGAACCTGCGAAACCCAATCCCCAACATAAGAAGGTCATTCATGAAGAAATTCTTTACCCCAGACCGCATCCTCCTGGTTATTCTGCTGATGGGGATGATCCCCGCCACCCGCTCCTGGCCCTGGGCCAAGGTCACCATCGGGATGTGGCTGGTTTTGATCCTGCTCCACCTGGGTAAAAACCACTCCTTCCTGACCCAACTCTACACGGTGATTTTATATATTTGCTGTGCGGCGACCGCGTGGGCGGTATTTCAAAGTTTTTTCCCCACACTCCCCCTCGCCGCGCTGGCCGTGGTTTGGCTGGGCTGGATTGGCTACACCGCCTGGCAGGCTTGGACCGAACGGGAAACCTTGTGGAAGATGACCACCCCAGCCTGGCCCTCCCGCCCATTGGCGGCGGTCTTTCTCTGCGCCGTCCTGCTCACCGGCTTTGGCGTCCACGCATGGCTCAATTATTCCCAAGGCCGTCCCTTTACCTGGACTGGTTGGACCTCCCTCACCTGGATGGCCCTCACCCTGACCGCCTTCTACCCTCGCCAAATCACCAAACCGTTCGCCTTTTTAAATACCAAACAGCGGGGGCTGTTAATCTTTCATATGGTCATCATCCTGTTCAATCACTATGGCAAACAGACCAACCTGGAAAACAAACTGTATCCTCATCCCGCCGAAGTCACCCAAGCGGCTTTTTCCATGGGCTACCAAGGTCTTGGGGTGCAAAGCGTCATCCTGGAATCCGCACGCCTGTACCACCAAGGCGACTGGGCCCAGGCCGCGCTGCATTTGCGCTCCCACTGGGCCCAGGATGATCAGATCGATTTCGCCAAAGCCTTCCGCGCTCACCTCCTTTGCCAAAATAACCTGTTTCTGTTCACCATGGCCTTCGGCTGCGATCTTCAGTTGCAGCCAGGAGAAGAGGCGGTGGATTTGCTGATCCGCGATCAGCGGCGGGAATGTTTTGTCCTCACCAGCCAGGGGCGGCTGCTGCACCTGGGCGACAAAGGGCTCTCCACCCTCTGGAAGTTGGAACAAACCCCTCTGACCATGACCACCTCGGCGGATCAAGCGCACCTGGCGGTCCTGATTGCCCCCAACCAGGTTCTCTTTTGGTCGACCGCTGAATCCTTCCCCATCCTCTACCTTCCCGAGGATGGAAAATGGAAGGATATCCAACTTTCCTCCACCGGGCCCACCGTCTACGCCCTCTCCGGCGATGGGCGGGTGGAATCCCACCGGTTTTCTCAAGAAAAGGGGATTTGGGAATTTGAGAAAACCTGGAACCCGCCCCTATGGCAAGATCCAGCCAGCGGCAAAGCGATTTTGCTGGCCCCTGACGAATCCGGCCTGCTGCTGCTCGACGCCCATGGCGGCCTGTGCTGGTGCGGCGAGCCGCCCCTCTATGGTGGCCTGACGGGGGACGACCTGGCGCGCTACTACAATCCTCTCGCTCCGCCGATGGAAACCCTCTGCTACTGGGGAGCCGAGAACCAAGTGGCCCTCTGCAACCAAAACGGCCGCATCCACTTTATCGACCCTCAGCACAAGACGCTGCTGACCCCGGTCAAGGCCGACTTGGTCTTCGATAAATTCAACGCGCAATGGGCCTACCGCGCCCAGACCGTGGCCACTGTGCCTGTCCCCGCTCTTCACACCTTCTATCAACTCGACAAAAACGGGTCGATCCATCCCATCGTCATGCCCCAACGCTACCGCGTCTTGCACCGTCATAAAATTTTCCGGGTCATGACCTGACCAGCGACAGCGCGGCCTCCCTCCGTTTTCGTACCACAAAGAATACAGTTCATCCCATCTTGACGCCATACCCGATCTGTTTTACCCTTCAGCCAACGAAAGAGATAGCGCTGCCTGGCTTGAACGCCTTGGATTGGGATGGGAAGAAGAGGTGCGTACGGATGGAAGGGCAAATCCATCCCAATCAGTCCAGATCCCACCATGCTTGATGCAATCCAGAGGAACGGCATCATCCTCAGCATAAATGGAGGTCGTAACGCCATGAATTCCCGCGCAGGCCGTTCGCACCCTCTATCACTACAGAAAGTTATAACAGGAGAGATATGTATAAAGTAGGGCATTACAACGGCGTGGAATGGGCTGAAATTTCCAATCCGCCTATATACACATATACCCATTTTTCTGAAGACTTGAGCCGAATCGAATGCACTGTTCCCCAAGGAGGCGCTGCCATCGTGGAGCAGTTAATCCAATACATGGCATCACCCTACTTTCTGCTTTATGTGCTCCATTCGCCACAGGGAGAAGCCCAGCCGGGCCGGTATCAAAGCCCACAACTCGATTTCGATGAGATCCACCGGTTCATGACACGATTCGATTCGTTCCTTGCGACGGACGCCCGCTTTGATCTATGGATCCATTCCCCGGCCCAGAATGCGACTCTCGTTTGGGACCGCCATAACATTCTCTACCTGTATGGGCCTCTGGACGGGATCGAAGCGAAATTGAAACAGTGCGGATATACAGAGGGGGAATTGGAAATCCCCAGCCCCCATGCGCATAATTATTGGCCGGAGTGGAAGCAAGACGCCAAGGAGATACTCAACTGGTTTGAATGGTACCATACCCCATTACATCCCGATGATGAACAATGAGAAAGATTTGTTAATTAATCGCTTATCCGCGCGGGCTAGAACGCGGCCGATCTCTCCCCAACTTCTAATTTCCCCATAAATCCTCCCGGTTCTATCATAGAGGTTGAGCAATCAGCCCCTGGTGGGAGGATCGTATGCAACGTTCTGAAATTATTCTGACCCTGGTTTTAGCCGGCTTGATCCTGGCGGGCACCACCTACCAGACCTACCGCGGAGGGCCCAAAACCGCCGTAGTGATCACCCATCCCAGGCTCCCCCCCTTCGATGCCACCGCCGAACTGACGATAGGCGCCCCTTCTGCCAGCCTGGCACCTGGGTTTCCCTTACCGGTTCCCACCCCCGCCTCTCCCACCGCCCAAGGATTCCTGCGTTTTATCAATACCGCAAGCATGGCGGATTGGGTACGCCTGCCTGGCATTGGGGAGAAAACCGCGGAAAAGATTCTGGCCTACCGCCAACAAGCCGGTTCATTCCGTGCCTGTGAGGAGTTGAAAGAAGTCAGCGGCATCGGCGAGAAAAAATACCAGGCAATTTACGAAGCCGTGCAGGCCCAATCCAACCTCCCCACCCCAGCACCACCCGTTTGGCGCACGGCACCACCAGTCCGCTCCATCGCTCCTGCACCAAATGTCCGCCCACTCGCCAATAAAGACCTGAACCAGGCCACACTGGCGGATCTCACCGCGGTTTCGGGAATTGGGGATGCCCTGGGCCAGGCCATTCTCAAAGCCCGGGCGGAACGGGGTGGTTTCGCCACCTGGGCCGATGTGGATCAAGTCCCCGGGATCGGCACCAGCCGCCTGGCCTCGCTGCGGGAACATTTTACCCTGCGCGAAAAAAAGTAACGGCCCAGCATGGTAAAGGGCCCACTCCACTGGAGAGGGCCCTTGGTTTTCCATGGAAGGGAGAGACTACCGTTTAGAAGTCGTAATCATCATCCTTTTTCTTTTTCTTGTCCTCTTCGTCCTCATCGTCGTCATAATTGAACTTGATTCCATCATCATCATCCATCGAGGATCCAAAATCAAACGAGGATTTTTCTTCCTCAAAACCCGACATGGTCGCAGCCGTGCTGGCTTCCAAAGACGATTTGCTCCGCTTGGGTGTTCTCAGTTTTCC
>JAVFAP010000411.1:0-4369 GCA_034002445.1 bacterium
ACAGCCGAAGGCGTAAGCAGAGCCGCATGGCCCAGCATGAGGAGGAGGGGCAAGAAGAGGAAATCTCGGCGGCTCATGGTTGTCCCTGCTTTCTGCGTAGATACCAATCCAGCGTGAAGAGAATCATTAAAATCCAATAAAAAAGGGGCCAATGCCAGATGGCAACGTGGGTTGTGGCCGAACTGTGGGTTGGGGTATAGGGGATGCGATCCGCCAGAGTGGGCAGATCGTCGAGAGGGACGAAGAGGCCGCCGCTGTGCTGGGCGAGGGCTTCGAGGGCACGCATATCGGCTTGGGGTGAGGCAAATTCGCGATGGTCGGGCTCGACCCAGAAGGCGCGCTCCGCCTCACGCGGCGAGTCTTCGCTCTCCGTCGGGACGGTAACGCGTAGATGATGCAAGCCGGTCTCTGCTGGGGTAAATTCCCACCCGTACAAACCAGGTTCGTGCAGGCTTTCCGTTACAGGCGGTGTTTCTGGAGTGAGGGAAGGGGGACGAATTTCAACTTGGACCGGGGCGTTTTCTTGGGGGTCATACGCCAGGGTATGCACAAGTGCCGCGAATGGGGCACGCTCATGCAAGGCGAGGGTATCGCGCTGGACGCGAAACTGGATCGGGCCTGGCACATCATGTACCAGACTGCGAACCCATTGCCGCCAGAGGCGTTCATAATGCGAGTTTTGGGATGGGGTGTGCATCTGCCAAAGCCAGGATTCCCCCGTCGCCAGGATCGCGCTCTTGCCCTTGCCATAGCGTTGGGTGGCGAAAAAGGGATGCTCTTGGTTCGACCCAGTTTGGGCGGTGGCGCCTACTTGCGCTCCGGCCCTCGATACGGGGAATTGGGTTAGCCCAAACAAGGGAGGCATGGTGTCCCAGGCCTGGCGGCTGGCTTCGGGGGAGGTTTCCAGGGCCCAGATTCCGGAAATCTCTCCATCCTGGGTGGGGGTGACCGAGAACAGGGAGGGCGTTTGTGCGGATTCATGGATCAGGTTCTGGAGCCACACCACGGGCAGTATGGGTTCGATCTCGGTTCCAGCCAAAGAGAATGGGGCAAACGAGGCCGCATCCGCCAGCAGGAAAAACGCGCCGCCTCGGCGTTCCACAAATTCCCGGGTCACTTTCATCTGGCGACTGGAGATGGTGTCGGGATCGAGATCGCTCCAAATGACGAGGTCGTAGGGAAAGAGTTCTTCCGCCTGGGCGGGGTAGCCGGACGTGAGTTCGTGTTCTTGCATTCCCATGCGCAGAAAGATGGGCTCATCGTAGCGGCCGTAGCGATCCTGGTCATTTTCGAACCCATCAAAAAGGGGATTTGTCGTCGTTGTCCGCGCGCCCCGATAGGTGAATTGACGCTGCGCCTTGGAGAGTAAGATCAAACTTTCCATCCGGATCCGAGGCTCATCGGCCAGAGCGCGGCGGACAAACTTGTGCTCCCAATTGGGCTTGCCGCTGAAAAAGAGGACGCGATACTCTTTGGGGTTATTATCAATCACGAAGGTTCGGCTGTTGTTCTGCGGGACCCGGTCCCAGAAGCTGGCATCGCCGGGATCTTCCTGGGCTTGAACCGAGGCGCGGACTTCGTAGGCCAGCCAGCCATCCCGCGCGGGGAGCCATTCCAGCCGTACCGGGCCCCGGTGGTGATTCGATTCGATGAGAATGGTTTGGCTATGAACAGGGATGCCTTGGTCCAGGATATCGATCTGGACACGTTGCCCTGCCAGGTTATCCGCTTGGAGATCGGCCAGCACGGTGACCGGGCTGCGGTCAAAATGGGTGCGGGTGACAGTCAGGGGGCCGACACGGATGTCGCGCCAGTCGGCTGGGTCCGGAATCCCCACTGTATGGATGGGGATGCCGGAGGGAAACGAGGCAGAAGGCGCGACACTCTGTTCAACCCCATCACTGAAGAGAACCACTCCTGCCAGATTTTCGGCAGGGAATTCCTGTATGGCTTGGCTGATCGCGGCGTGGATCGCGGTTTCACTCTGTTGGAATTTCAGTGTATTGATGTCGGGAATGGATTCGATTCCTGGGCCAAACGCGAATGTGTGCAGCTGAAAACGGCGTTGCAGCCGTTCGGCAAAGCCTTGCCGGGTTTGATTGTAGATCGTTTGCAGCCGTTGTCCCCGCGTTTGATCCGCGCTGTGGGTGATTTGCATACTTTGCGAATCGTCAAAAAGCAGGAGAAGATGCTGTTCTCCTGGCAGGATGTGGTTTCCGGTCAAGCCGGGGTCCATGCAGAGGAAGAGAAGCAACAACACCAGCAGAATCCGCAGCCCGGTGAGTAGGCCCCGGATGCGCGGCCGCAGGGGATGGAGGCGGGTCCAGTAAAACCAGCTCGTGAGCAGAGCGGCGGTAAAAAGAACGACGACAGCGAGCCCCAGCGGCGCGATGAGGTGGAACCCAAATCGCAACTGGCTGAGATCGGCCAGATCGGAGAGGGGGATAAGGGAATCCAACACTTCTCTCATGGTGCAGGCTCGGCTTCCGCGATGGCCTTAAAATAATCGGCTACGGTGTCTTGATATTGGGGCGGCACGCTCTGCTCATCGACCAGAACGAAAGCGTCCTCGGCTAATTTTTTGCTGATTTCATCTCCCAATTGTTCGGTGGTTCGCACCAGGGGATTGGCGATTTGTTCCACAAACAGATCGAAGCGGGGGGGCTGGCTTTCGCGCTTGCTCTGACCGCGCATGGTCTCGATGTTCTCGCGGATTTCACTCAAGCGGTCTCGTAACGGATTCCCCTGCGGGAGCCATTGTTCCGCGTTCCGGACCATGTCCAGGCCATCCCGGGGATCCTCTCCAAAAAAGCGGTCCATGGCCGTGGGATCGAATGCCCCGCGGTTCCAGCTGGTTGCCACGCCATGCTGCGTGGTGCGAGGGGGGGCTTCATTTGTTGTGACGTCTCTGCTGTTTGGAGCGCTTGTATCGTGAGGGGAGGCTCTATTTCCTGTCGTATTCCCAATAGATGAGGAGGAAGCGCCTGTCGTGGAACTTGAGGTTTCGCCCGTTTCCTGTGAGGAGGACACCGATGAAATTGTGGTGTCTGCCTGCATGGGACTGGGGGCTGTCTCTGTCGCATCGTGGATCGGACCCGTGGTGGGAGGATCTGGCTGCATGGTCAGCAGCCGCTGCATCGCCGCATAGGCTTTTTGCATGCCTTCCAGATCGCTGCCGATCAGGGCCTCGGCGATGGGCTCCAGCGCGTGCGCGGAGTCTTGCAGTTTGCGTTGGATGGTTTCTTCAATTTCGCGGGCGCTGTCCCATGCGCCATAGTGGATGGCGGGGAGTGAGCGTTCGCGGCGCATATCTTCCGCGATGCCGCGCTGGCTGGTCTCGCGCAGCCAATCGTTGAGCAGGCGGGAGGCGACCGGCTGGCTTTGTTCCGCTCGCTGGGCCAAGTCTCCGGCTTGGTTGAGCGTGTTCAAAAACTGTTGGGCGAGGGCTTCTTTTTGCTGAAGTAACGCGGTTTTATCCGGGTCTTCCTGGGGTTCGAGGGTCAGGGTGGGGGTCGCTTGTTTTTCGATCAATTGCTGGAGTTGGTCCTGGATGTGGCGCTGCTGTTCCTGGAGGGTTTGCATTTGGGTTTGCAGATCCGCCAGGCGGTTGGCTGCCATTTCCCGTGAGAATTGGTTCAGTTCCTCTTCGATCGTCTGGAGTGAATCCGCCGCGCGGATCCCGGCGTTGCGGGCGGATTGCACCTGCCCGCCGCGCAGGTCATCCAGGCTGCGGTTCATCCACTGCCGGGTTTCGTTCAATTCCTGCATGGCGTCCCGGACATTGGGATCGCGGAGATCGTTGGCGGCGAGGGAGCGGTTGGTTTCATCCAGCCGTTCTAGATTGCGCTGCGCCTCTTCTTGCAGGCGTTCCAGCCGACGGCGGAGTGCCTCCGCATCTTCTTCTTTTTGCAGTTCTGAAATGAGTGCCGCCATTTCGTCGTTGATGCTTTGCTGGCGGGCGGCCAGTTCCTTGATTTTACTTAACGTGTCGTCTGTTTGTTCCAGCGTTTGCTGGGTGCGCCGCTCTTCTTCATACACGTTGCGCCGACGGGTGGATTCAAGTGCCTGGATATCCGGGCGCTGCGCCGCGGCCTGGGTTTGACCCTCTTGCCCTTGGGCCAGTTGCTGCTGGATCGAGACGGTATCCGGCCTCATCGCCAAGAGCAAGCGGTAGGCTTCTTGCGCGTGCGAATAGGCGCGGGTGAGGGAGGGGCTGGGATCGGCGTGGGTGGTGTTATCAAGGGCATCGATGGTTTGTTGCAGGGCTTCGACTAGAGTCCGGTGTTGTAGAGCCGAAACGGCAGCGGCATCGGCCTGAGCCGTGTTTTGCAGGATGGCGCGCTCGGCCTCCGTGATGGCGGCGCGTTTT
>JAVFAP010000412.1:0-4368 GCA_034002445.1 bacterium
TTGTCTACTACATATTTTGAAAGGAAACGACCCGCATGACCGAAAACGATTATCATAAAAACGCGATGGCCAAGATCAACATTGCCTTGGGGCTGTTCCTGATCAGTTTTGGCGGCATCGTGCTCTTTTCGATCTTGTTTACCGAAACCACGCCGGGGAAGATTGCCAATCTCTGTGCGGGGAGCATCATCACCGCCATCGGAGCGATCATGATCTGGTTCTCCAACCGAACGTTGAAGGCTGATAAAAAGCCATGAATTCCGCATGGAACCGAAGGGAAAAAGGGCGGGTGCCATACCCGCCCTTTTTAACGTCATGAAATTGCATGGCAGGATAAACTACAACGGAATAACCTGGTTGGTTTGGCTGGATTGATACGCGGCGGCCACGATCCGTACGATCGTCTGCCCCTCGGCCCAGCCGGGGACCGGCTGCTGCCGGGTGCGGATACAATCCACAAAGTGGGCCATTTGGCGGGTGTAAATGACCTGGTCACAATGTTCGGCGCGGGGGGGCATGGGGGGGATGAATTCGCCTGCCGTCCCGGCAATTCTGAGTTTGAGTTTTGTCGGAAAGAGGCTGGCATACCCGTCCGTGCCAAAGATCTGGGTTGCCGCTTCCGGCCCATCCATGTGCGGGTGCCACCACCCGCTTTCGATTAGGCTGGTGGCGCCAGTATCCCAGGTGATCATCAACAGGCCCGTATCATCCACGTCATAGTCGCCGTAGTAGGTTCCGATCTTGGCATAGACTTCCGTTGGCTGGGGATCGCCGAGTAAAAAGCGAACGGTATCCAAGGCGTGAACCCCCATATCCGCCAAGGCACCCCCTCCCGCCAATGCCTTTTGTACAAACCAGCCCTCCGGGCCCCAGTTTTCGTGAATGCCATACCCCTTGGTTTTGACGATGGAGCCTATCTGGCCCGATTGCACGACAGAACGGATATACAGAACCTCGGTATCGAAACGCCACATGTGGCCTACCATGACCAAGGTTCCAGTCTGCTGGGCCGCCGCCTGGATGCGAAGGCCCTCATCGGGATTGATCGCCATGGGTTTTTCGATAAAGACATCCTTCCCCGCATGGAGAAAGGCTTCCGCGAAGGGGGCATGGAGTGTGTTGGGGGTGGACAGAATGACTGCGTCGATATCGGGGCGGCCGAAGAGCGAAGCGGCATCGGTCGTGGTGTTGGGGATGCCATACTGCTTGGCGAAAGCGCGGTTGGCATCCTCTTCCAAACTACAAACCCAAGTGAGTTCCACTCCAGGCTGCTGGAGCAAGCCACGAACATGGTAGTGGGCGATGTAGCCAGCGCCGATCAGGGCGATTTGAATGGATTTTGTCATTGGATTTCTTTCTTTTCCCTTATTGGAGTTCGCTGGCGTGGTCAAGAATCTTCTGAATGGCTCGGATGATCTGGTCCATATCATCCTGGCTGCCCAACAGGACGGCATGGTGAACGCACACTGAACTTTCCTGAAACACCTGGTGGCACACTGGCAGATCGAAGCGTTTTGGATCTACCGCGCGCCAGTGTTGTTCGGACAGGCGATAGCGCGATGGCTTGGTATGGGGGGCGTACAAGGCACAGGCATTGAGCGGCTCATAACAGGCGTCGAGTTCAAAGCCCAGTTCGGCCTTCATTGCCTCGCGGAAGCGTTGCACGGGAAGAAACTTGAATTTAGCAGTGTTGTAGCGGAACGAATAATTGAAACAGGCCCCCATCTTTTCCTTGGGGCTATGCGCCATGGGGGCGACGCCGGGGAGATCGGCCAGGGCGGCGTTGAGGTAATGGATGTTGGCTTCGCGGATGCGGTTCTGTTCGGGTAAGCGTTCTAGTTGGGCCAGGAGGATCCCCGCCTGAAAATCCGTTTGCCGATAGTTGCCGGATTGGATGAAATTGCCTTCATCGCCATAGAATCCCGCGCCCTGATCGGTGGATTCGGCTGGCGGTTCCGGCCGGCGGCCGCAGTTGCGCAGGGCGTCCAGTTTTTCGTAGAGTTCGGGATCGCTGGTGGTCAGGGCTCCGCCTTCACCTGCCGTCATCAGTTTGGAGAGTTGAAAGCTGAAACTGCCGATATCTCCCATATTCCCCGCCTTGACGCCGTCCCATTCGCCGCCGTGTTTGTGGGCGCAATCCTCGATCACGCGCAGATTGTGCTTGCGGGCCAGATCGAGAATCGCGTCCATGTCGGCATAGCCATCATAGAGATGAACCGGCATGATGGCCTTGGTGCGGGGAGTAATGGCTTTTTTGACCGCGCTGGGATCCATGCACCAGGTGTCATCCTTCACATCGACCAGGATGGGGACCGCGTTGACATCGAGGACGCTGGCGGCGGTGGCTTGCCAGGTCAGGCCGGGGACGATCACTTCATCTCCCCAGCCGATGCCACAGGCTTCCAGGGCCAGTTGCAGGGTGATGGTGCCGTTGGCGATACTCAAACAGTGTTTGGAACCGATATAGTCCGCGAAACGCCGGTTGAACTCCCTTTCTTTGACGCCATTGTAAGACCAGCCTCCGCTGTGCAAGACCTCCAGCAGATGCTTCTCTTCCGCCTGATCCCAGACAGGCCATTTGGGCCAGGGATTTTTTCGGCTGTCGCGGACCGCTGGCCCGCCGTTAATTGCGAGTTTGCCCATGATCGTCTCCTTATGTCTAAACCACTGTGGTTTTCTTTGCTTGGATTGTTCTGGTTAAAAGAAGGAGAATGAAACTCTGCTGAGTTCTTCTCTCCTGGTATTCCAGATTGGATAGACATATCATACAGCCTAGAGTTGATTCAATAAATGTCAATCGATCTTTTGTTTGCATCCTGCGCGATCGGTGATGCGCCTTGGCGGCATCCGGCCAGGGATCAAAAAGGAAAAGTGGAATGATAACGCAGAAAAATGAATCCCGATATGAATTGCGGATGGGCTGGGCCCTGCACCCGGCGGGGCGGGACCTGCCTGGAGGGGATACGTTGAGCCAGCCTGGCTGGCGGGGAGCCAATTGGTATACCAGTGAGGTTCCCGAGACGGTACTGTACACCCTGGTGCGGCATGGTGTGTATGAAAATCCCTACCATGGCATGAATCTTCAAACCATCCCCACCGAGCCATTTCAAATTGCTTGGTGGTACCGCACGGAATTTACTCTCCATGAAGAATACACCCACCGGACCGTGCTGCTGGAACTGGATGGGATCAATTACAGCGCCAATCTCTGGCTCAACGGTTCGCTGCTTGCAGGGCGGGAGCAAATCCTCGGTGCGTTTCGTCAGTTCCAGTTGGATATCACTCCCTTTCTCCACGAAGGGGCTAACGCCTTGGCGGTTGAGGTTTTTCCACCCCAGCCGGGTGATTTCACCATTGGTTTTGTGGATTGGAATCCACCCGCGCCGGATGGCAATATGGGGATTTTCCGGCCGGTGCGCTTGCATTATTGTGATGGGGTTTCTCTCCAGCACCCCTTTGTGAAGACGGATGTCGATCTGCCGCATTTGCGGACCGCTTGGCTGACTGTGCAAGCCGAACTGCGCAACCATAACGGCCAAGCGAGGCAGGGTCTTCTCAAGGGCCGGATTGCGGACCGCTCTTTTGAGAAGACGATCCACATTGGGCCGGAGGAGAGACTGCTGGTGGAAATCACCCCGGACGAGTGTCCAGAACTGCGTATCGATACCCCCCGGATTTGGTGGCCGCACACCCTGGGGAACCCAGAATTATATGATCTGCACCTGGAATGGTGGCAGGATGGCGCGCTGGCGGATCAAACCCAGATCGCTTTCGGTATCCGGCATGTCGAAGACCGGGTGGATGCGGAGGGGCACAAAGGGTTTACTATTAATGGGGTGCCGCTGGTGATTACCGGAGGCGGCTGGACGGATGATCTGCTGCTGGGGGATACGCCCGAGTCGATCGACGCGCAGCTGCGCTATGTCCGGCACATGCATCTGAACAGCATCCGCTTGGAGGGGATCTGGGGTAAGGATCAAACCCTCTATGACCTCTGTGACCGTTACGGCATTTTGATGATGGTGGGCTGGAGCTGCCACTGGGAGCATGAGCAATATGTGGGGAAGGTTGTGGACGAACGTTTTGGCGGAGTGCACGAGCCTGAAGAGATCGCCCTGGTGGGGCAGTCCTGGGAAGATCAACTGTTGTGGCTGCGGCACCATCCCAGCATTTATGTCTGGGCGGTGGCCAGCGATAAGGTGCCCCATCCCGCGTTGGAGCGGCGATATTTGCAAACTTTCGAAACGTACGACCCCAGCCGGCCTTACCTCTGCTCCACCGGTGGGGTGGGGAGCGAGCAAAAGATCATCGGGACCGAAGTGATTGTCAGCGAGGTCAGCGGTTCATCCGGCATCAAGATGCTGGGGC
>JAVFAP010000413.1:0-4364 GCA_034002445.1 bacterium
TTCGGTCGTCTATCTGCCGTTTTATCACCTGGGATCGGCCTTGCAGCCCCTCTTCCCAGGGCAGGATGCCGATTGGGTCCGCCGCAAATGCCTGTGCTGGATGAATACGGTGTTGACTGGCTTGACTGTGGGTCTGCTCGCTCTGGTGGTCTGGGAACTGGGCTACGGCAGGCGGGCACAGATCGGGTTGCCGCTGCTGTATGGGTTTTCTACCCTGGCATTCGTGTATGCCCGTTATGATTACAACAAATGCCTGGCTGGCTTGTTTCTGCTTCTTTCGTTCTTTTGGTTTCTGCGTTTCTTGCGCGGCGGCCAAGCCCGTGATCTGTTCTTTACGGGGTTGGCTGTGGGGCTGCTGGCGATGGTGCGGTTGGAGTTGGCGGGGATCGCCCTGGTCTATCTCATTGCTCTCGTCTGGCGAGAGGGGACATTGGACCAGAAAATCAAGCAGGGCCTGCTGCTCTCCGTGCCCATCCTGTTGGGCGGGCTGTTTGTCTATTTCTATAACCGCGTGTATTGGAGTGGTGAACTGGCGGGCGGCTATGAGGGTGGGATGCGCCTGAGCGCGGAGGGGCTGCTGGGCTTTCTGTTCTCGCCCGGAAAAAATCTGTGGGTGTTCAATCCCATCCTGTTGTTGTTGCCATTGGCCTTGCGTCCCTTTTTTCAAGCCGGGCAACGCGCGGTGGTGTGGGCTGGGGTGGTGCTGGTTTCTTTTTTGTTGTATGCGTTTTGGGGCAATTGGTGGGGTGGCTGGGGGTATGGGCCCCGTCACCTTGTGCCCTTGATTCCCCTGCTGGTGTTGCCCTTGTCGGCCTTGCTGGACCGAAAGGACCCAGCCATCCTACGGAGTATGGCGATGCTGGGTCTTTTGGGATTGGGTGTGCAGTGGGCCGGAGCGGGATTGGATTTTAACGATGTGCTATTAACTCTGCAAAAGGCGGGGATTCAAGAAGAGGAATGGATATGGAATCCAGCGTGGAACGCGGTATGGCAGCATTGCCAATTTCTGCAGGCTGTCCCGCTGTCCCGCTGGGATTTCGCGATTCTTGCCGCCTGGCAGAGTCTCCCGCTGGGGTGGTTTGGCTTTGGTTTTGCGTTATGGATGGGTGCGTGTTACACTGTGTTGCGAACCGGACTCGATTCGTTTCACGAGCCGTTGGCTGAACATACAGAAGAAGGGGCGCCATCCTGTTGAACTGGTCCTTACTTATCATCGCGCATGGCAGCCGCTCCCAGAAATGGAACGCGGCGGTGACGGATCTGGTGGGGGAGATTGGCTGTCTTAACCAAGAATCCCGCCAGTTTCATCGGGTGGCGGGGTGTTTTTTGGAGTATGGTAGTCCCTCCATTCCCGAGGCGGTCCAGAGTCTCAGCGTGGAAGCGGTGGATGGGGTGTTGGTGCTGCCGCTTTTTCTCACGGTGTCACACCATGTCTTGCTGGATATCCCTGCCCAACTGGCCAAGGCGGCGGAGCCCGACGCCCTACGGCATCCGGAACTCTACCATTGTCAGGGAAAGCCCGTGGTGCTTTTGACACCGCTCCCGGTGCCCCGTTTGCTGGCGCGGAACCTGGTCCACCGGATGCGGCGGTTTGATCTGCCCGCCTCGCCGGGATTGATCGTGGTGTATTATGGGACACAAAATTATATAGCCGATTGGGAACGCTTGGCCCGCTATGTCCATGAAAAACTGACCCATGATCTGCCTGGTGTTACCCTGGATTGGGCGTATGGTGGGGAGGCTGTGGGGTTTGCTCCTGACCCCTTGGCGAAAAAAATCCAAGCGATGGCGGTGCGCACGGCAGTGGTATGCATTTTGCCCGCGTTGGTGGCCCAGGGGGTGATCCAGGCTACCGTGATCCCCCAGGCCATTGAAAAAGCAAGAGTGGGGGACCGTGTCCTATACCAAAGTGACGCCATTTTGCCGGACCCGCTCCTAGCTGCGGATTGTTTGGCGGAAGTGCTGGTTCAGCGGGAACGTTGGAGCCGAGAGTTTTCTTAAATTGGTTAATTTTCGGTCAAATGGGCGGCGAATGAAGATAAGGGATTTAATCCGCGCCGATCTTCTTATAGAATAAAAATCACGTTTTGAAGGATGGATTTGGGGTAGAAACGTGATTATTGCTTGAGGTTTTTTTTATGGTTCTCAATAAAGGGACAACCAGTTTCGATTCGTTCACGGATAAGACAGCCGTCATCATTCTTGGCGGGGGGAAGGGAACCCGGTTGTATCCATTGACGAAATCGCGGGCGAAGCCCGCGGTACCGGTCGCGGGCAAATTTCGTTTGATTGATTTGCCTGTCAGCAATTGTCTGCATTCTAATTTGGATAAGATTTATATCCTGACCCAGTTTAATTCGGATTCGCTGCATCGGCATATTACACAAACTTACCGGTTTGATTCGTTTTCCCATGGATTTGTACAAATTCTGGCCGCGCAGCAAACCATCGATAATAAGGATTGGTACCAGGGCACGGCGGATGCCGTGCGCCATGCCTTGCGGCGCCTCGACCAGCGGCGGCCCGATCATGTCCTCATTTTATCCGGCGACCATCTTTACAAGATGGACTACCGGGATATGTTGCGGACGCATATCGAGAACAACGCGAATGTGACCATCTCGGTGATTCCGTTGCCGCGAAAGGATTGCCATGAGTTTGGGATCTTGCAGGTCGATGAACGGGGACAGGTGATCCGCTTTGTGGAAAAACCCAAGGAAGAAGCGCTGTTGGAAGATCTGAGGGTTCCAACACATCTGTTTGAGGATCGGGGCATTGCGGCGGAAGGCCGCGAGCATATCGCCTCGATGGGGATTTACATTTTTGATACCAATACGCTGTTTGAATCACTGGACAGCCATAAAGGCTCTGATTTCGGGAAGGATATTTTACCCTCGCTGTTAGGGACCAAATCCATCCAAGCGCACTTCTTTGATGGGTATTGGGAAGATATCGGAACGATTCGCGCGTTTTACGAAGCCAATCTGGCTCTTGCCACGCCTGTGCCCCGGTTCAATTTTTATGATGAGCGCTTTTTGATCTATACCAGGCCGCGTCATCTGCCCGGTGCGAAGATCAACCAGGCTAATATTCGGTCCTCGGTTTTGTGTGAGGGGGCGATTGTCAGCGGCTCGGTTGTCGAAGACTCGGTCGTCGGGTTGCGCAGTATTATTGAAGAAGGGGCGTTTGTCAGCAAGACTGTCATGATGGGAGCCGATTATTACGACTCGCCGGATATGCGGTTTGAGGACATCCCCGATGGGGCGCCTGCGCTGGGCATTGGCCGTCGGACGATCATTAAAAATACCATCGTCGATAAAAACGCCCGCATCGCCGCCGATTGCCGGATCGTCAATCAGGAGAATGTAAGCGAAGCCGACGGGCCAAACTACTATATCCGTGATGGGATTGTCGTCATCCCCCGTGGCGCGGTGATTCCGCGTGGCACAGTGATATAATTCAGCCCACGTTGGCTGTGAGATGAAACCGGTTGCGTGGCGTTCAATGGCATAGGCCGAGGTTCCCCTGGCTCAAGCGTACCATGGCAAAAAAGCGATGGATGGCAGGGCTGGGGGTGCTGTGTGGGATTCTGCTTCTTGGTGTGTTTCACGCCCCCCTTCTGCGCGGAATGGGGGCGTTTTTAGTGTATGAATCGCACCTCCAGCCATGCCAGGTGATCTTTGTCCTGGGGGGCAGCGAGGGGGAACGGCTAGAAAAAGCCATTACCTTGTACCGGGAAGGGTATGGGCAACGGCTCCTCTTGGCGGTTCCGGCCACAGTGTCGCCAGAGGCACCCTATCGCGATCTGCTGGCGGAGGAAATCGGGATCACGCAGGGGATTTTGGCGTATCGGGAGATTCCGCCAGAGGTTGTACGATGGAGCCCCCGGCCGCTTTATAGCACCTCGGAAGAACTCCAATTCCTCAAGGCCTGGGCGGAAACAGAGCAGGTCCACTCGGCGATCATCGTTACGGGGTGGTTTCAGTCCCGGCGGGCGTATTGGAGCGCTGCACGGGTGTTGGAACCCATCTCCACGGTGTGTGTCGTGCCCGCGCCAGGGATGGATTACCCGGCAGGGTCGTGGTGGAAAAGTATGGAGGGGGTGATCGATGTGGAAAATGAATATCTCAAAAATCTCGTATATCTCTTCTGGCCCTCCTGACCAAGGGGCATCCTGGGAACGTGGGGTGGTCCAAGGATATTATGCTGTTTCCTCCTGCTTTGGGGCCGTGGTAAGGCTTTCTTCCCCTCCTGGATGCGGAGACTCGATCCATTGTGGAAAATAAATATCAAATTTGGTTCCGCGTTGGGGTTCGCTTTGGATCTGGATGAAACCGGCGCTTTGCCGGACGATCCCGTAGGTG
>JAVFAP010000414.1:0-4361 GCA_034002445.1 bacterium
CATTCTCATTTAATTTAGTATAGAGCAGCGAAACCACTTAAGTCACTGTCTGAATTTATTGTACCAGCTCTTACCTCATCGACAGCGTGGCCCGGAACGTCCTGAAAGGGGCTAAATGTCCTGTGCTGCTGACAAAATAAAAAATAGGATATATAGTGTGCTTGGGAATGTTTTAAGATTAGGGTGTTTGGTAATTGTTTGGAGGTGGGTTATGATAGTCTTTATCGCTTTTGAAATCGGTTTTTACCTTGGGGTTCTCGTGATGTTTTTGCTGGCGATAGTACATAAGCGGGTGTCAAACAAAACAATGGTTTTCGATGCTGCAGCCTAGCGGTTTTCAACCTGGGAGGATACAGAAACTGATACTCATGGGGTGTTTGCGTGTTCAAGGTCCCACGAGCAAATTTCCCAAAAAGAGTAGTACCCTTGCGGTTGCAACAGATGATGGCACCAATGAGGATACCTTCATTGTCCATATTTAGCCCTTTTTACCATCGACGTCCGACATTATAAGAGGTTGCAGGGTGATGTATTTCTCGCTTTCGTGAGAGAATCATCGCTCCTGAAGCAATGTTACCTTGCACTGTGCTATCGTAACGCCAAACGTTTTCATCGCTACCTCTCTAAAATCCAGTTTGGCCTGGTCTCGGTGTACGTGAGTATGGTTTCCCTCGCCCACTCTTCGAGCCCTGGCGCCATGTAAAATTTAGGGAAAAGTAGGTCGTCTCCAAAAGCTATAACATGTTCCTTTTTTGCATGCCGGGCCAAAGCAGTATGGGGATAAATGCGAATGCCCAGTGTTATTTTCAGGGATTCCAAGTCAAGAGAATCGGCAAAAGCCAGGCTTTCCTCCACCGATTGGCGAGTCTCTCCCGGCCCTCCCAGCAAGAGGAATCCCATGCAGCGGATCCCCTTCTTTTTGAGTAGCTCGCAGGCTTGTATCACGTCTTCCCGTTGAAACCTCTTGTTCATAGCCTGTAGCATCCGATTACTCCCATTCTCAAACCCTATGCTTGCCTCGGTACATCCGGCATCTGCCATGCCCGAAGCAAGTGCATCATCCATCTTGTAAGGGTATATAATACACTGCCACGATACATTGAGCGAAGCTTTAATCATCTCGCGACAGAGATCCTTGGCATACCGGACCGGCAGATTAAAAGTGTTGTCCACAAAATAAAGTTGTCGAACACCTTTCCTGCTGAGCCGCGCGATTAATTCCACGAGTTTAGTGGTAGATCGTGTACGAATCTTGCTGCCTTCTATGATACGTGTAGAACAGTACGCGCAGCCCATCGGGCAGCCTCTCCTGCTTTGGACAGGCGCTATGACATCCTTTTTTTGGACCTGTCTCCCTGAGAAAAGGTCTGCTTCCGGGGGCGGGAATTGATCCAGTTTGCTCTTATAGATTTTTTTTCCTTGTAAGCCTTGGTTCTTCACGTAGAGCCCGGGCAGACCTGCAAGAGATTGACCGCTCTCAAGACTCTCCAGTAAGAGTACAAACGTGCCTTCCCCCTCTCCCTGTATGCCCATGTCTGCCTTGGAATGAGCCAATATGGCTTCCGGAAATATGCTGTAACCTGCTCCACCCAACACAACGATGGCCTTTGAAAGGTTTTTTGCCAGTTCTATAATCCTGTAACCTTCATCAAGAAAGACTTGGGGCTTTCGCATGCTCTGATCGTCAATGTTCCTAAGGGATACGCCAATTACTTCAGGTTCGAGCCTGTGAATAGCATTTGCCAGGGCGGATGCAGGATCCTTGGCCTCCATGAGGTCAAGCATCTGAACCGTATGCCCGGCGTGCCTGACTGCTGTGGCCACACACGCAAGACCCAACGGAATTGTGCGCATATTAACTTCTGTACGATTCGCGGAGATGAGAAGAACCTTCACTACAACCTCCTTGTGTATAGCATAAGCTACCGATGGCACATTATAATACGTACGTCCAGTGTTTTCTACCTAACCCAGTAATGGCCCGGAGTTCAGCTATATTGACATAGTGGTAGTATCTTCGAAGTATTCATAATAGAATTTATTTACTGTGGCATGCTTGCAGGCCAATTCACATATCACGTCAAAGATTCGGTTCAACGGCTTGCTGCAAGCGAGTATTTTAAGGTTAAGATTACACTGCAAGATTACAAGTGGAAACGGATGATGGGGCAGGTTTGATTTTGCTTGTGAGACGAGAGAAGCGTCATACCCGACCATTATAGCAAACTCGTATGGTAGCCAAATTCCGTTTAATGACCTCTCTTTGGTGGAAAAACACAGTAATTAGGTATCTTAGGGGATTCTTTATGGAAAATACACCTTGACACCTCTCTTTGCCAAGCTATAATTCTGATAGGACATAGAATAAGGTCAAAAATAATTTATGCATTTTTGTGAAAGGAGGTGATTTAGGTGCCGCAGAAGGATGGTAAAGGCCCCCCAAGTGGGTCAAAAGGTCCTCGTGGTGGCCAGGGTGGAGGAAAAGGAACAGCGCCAGGCAAGGGCGCTGGTTCTGGCAAGGGAGGAAAGAAAGGTTCCTGCAAATAGAGCAGTTCACCCTGCCAGGTTTCAATAGCCCCATCGTAAAATAATGAGATGATTGGCAACTGGGTTGCACCCGCCGTTCTTGTGACCCTAGTTCCTAACCATTTACGTCATTTTGTTTCTTTACGCAACCTTGGGATCATCATACTGTGATGGAAAAACCCAAGTTTAGAGATGGTATAACAGATGGTGGGGGCAGATCAACGAGTGTAAGAGATTTTTTCAGCACACTTTTGGAAAGGTATCTCAAAAGTTTTGAAGGATGTTTTCTTGGACGTATTTTCTGCAATAGCCGACAGTCTGAGCCAGTCTGATTTCCTGATGGGCATAGACGCGAAATCCCATAGCAGTATTTTTCACCGTGGAAACCGCATCGATGTGCAGTCTGGTGAAACAGTCTTTTCCCAGGGTGATCCAGCCCGGAAATGCTACTTTGTTTTGGCGGGTCTCATAAAGCTCACAAAATTCCATGAACAGGGTAAAGCGGTTGTCGTTCGTTACATCAAACCCGGAGAATTGACAGCTGCTATAGCAGTTTTTAAAGAGAATCTTTATCCTGTCACCGCTGAAGCAGTTGGTCATTCTGAATTAGTCGGTTGGAACAAGCAGGCTATGGTAACCCTCATGGCAGATTACCCGCAATTAGCAGTCAACATGCTCGGGGTTGCTTTCGATCGACTTGAGGATTTGCAGACCAGGTACCTGGAACTCTTTGCCGAACAGGTAGAAAAGCGCATCGCCCGTGCTCTATTGCGGATCATGCGACAGTCCGGTCGTAAAACCAATGAGGGCATCTTAATCGACTTCCCGCTCAGCCGTCACGAATTGGCAGAGTATACAGGCACCACTGTTTACACAGTTAGCCGAGCTCTTAGTGCCTGGGAGAAGAAAGGCTGGGTCATATCCAGGCGCGAACGTATCATTGTGTCTGATCCCCACGCTCTGGTCCTGTTCACGGAAAACCGATGATTAAGAAAGTTCAGTATATTCTTTCGATCATTGCGCTGGCGCAATGATGTGGTAGACCAAAAGCATTATCCTAATACAACAATGACTTTAGACCCGCACATGACGATCAAGGAGTTGTTGGAACATCATCCGACATCAATCAAGGTTTTTATCAAACGGAAGATGCTTTGCGTAGGATGCCCGACGGAGGACTATCACACGCTTGAGGATGTAGCCAAAATTTACGGGTTTACCCTGGGTACCCTCATGGAAAGTCTGCAGGAAGCTATCCAGACAGCAATGCACGGGTCGACATCGGTCAAATTCACAGAAAGGAGTCGGGAGGATGATACAGGACTGGGAAAATAAAAAAGAGGGTTTTGACGTTATGGATGTGAGAAAATTAACCGGTAATTTTTTGCCGGGGCTTCTCGCAAAAGCAGGAAAGCTTGAAGCAGGCGAAGGCATGTGTGTGATTCAAACTTTTGAGCCGGTTCCGCTTTATTCCGCCATGGCGGACCTTGGCTTCGAACATCTTACCGAGAAGGTTTCCGACGGTGAGTATCGAGTGTATTTTTACAGGACTGAGAAAAGGGAGGCTTCTTTTACTGGCGTTGGGGATATGCCTCTCAAACCGACCGCTGTTCTGAATTTTAAGAAAATTGATAACAGATTGGCAGACATCATCGTGAACTTCTGGAGCCTCATATGGGGAAAAGAGAACCCGGCAATTGATCAGAAAACAAAATTGCTGTTATCTCTGGCGAATGGTGTTGGTGCAGGAAGATTCCGGCAGGCAACACGAGAACTGGTGAAAGCCTATGCATTAGGAGTCACCGTAACAGAGTTGGATGAACTCTTTTCCATGT
>JAVFAP010000415.1:0-4336 GCA_034002445.1 bacterium
CTCATGGCGCAAATCCGTGGCGAAGCAGCCCTCGGGATTGCGGCCTCCTACCTGGATTGCCCCGTCCTTAAAAAAGAAGCGGCTCAAGCCGTCGTCGCCATCGCCTGCCCCAAGGATAACGAGGGCTTTGGCCTGCACACCCGCGCCGCCGATGCCGCACTGGAAAAAGCCATCCCGCTTCTGGACAACAAAGATCTTGTCGAAAAAGCCAAAAAATTCCTGCCCGCCCCACTGCCCCAACCCGATGAAGAAGGCTTTGTCTCTCTCTTCAACGGCAAGGATATGACCGGCTGGATTTGGAACAACCGTTGGAAAGAAGACAAGGGCGGTTATATCGTGAAAGACGGCGTGATGACCTGCGATCCCAAGGGTGCGGGGAATATCTACACTGACCGCGAGTTCAGCGATTTCATCTTCCGCTTTGAGTTCAAACTCGTTCCCGAAGCCAACAACGGGCTCGGCGTCCGCGCCCCGCTCACCGGTGATGTGGCATATACCGGGATGGAACTGCAAATCCTGGATCACGATCATCCCATCTACAAGGATATCAAACCCTACCAGGCCCACGGTTCGGTCTACGGCACCATCCCCGCCAAACGCGGCTATTTGAAACCGGTTGGCGAATGGAACGAGCAAGAAGTGCACATCGATGGCCGGTATATCAAAATCACCCTGAACGGGCATGAGATTCTGGAAGGGCACCTGGACCAAGCCCGGATGCCCAAAACCGTCGATGGCAACAACCACCCCGGCTTAGCCCGCACCACCGGCCACCTGGGCTTCCTGGGACACGGCTACCCGGTCTCGTTCCGTAATCTGCGCATTAAGGAACTGAACACCGAGCCCCGTCCCGACAACGTGCCTCCTCCCGGCTTTACTGCTCTCTTCAACGGCAAGGACCTAACCAACTGGAAGGGCCTGGTCGAAAATCCCCCCAAACGGGCTCAGATGAGCGCGGAAGAACTTGCCGAGGCACAGAAAAAAGCCGATGAACGCATGCGCGCCCATTGGCAAGTTGTCGACGGCGTCTTTGTCTTTGATGGCAAGGGCGACAGCCTCTGCACCGAAAAAGACTACGCCGATTTCGAGATGCTGGTGGATTGGAAAATCAAGGAAAAAGGCGACAGCGGCATCTATCTGCGCGGCTCGCCCCAAGTCCAGATTTGGGATCCGGCCAACTTCAACCAGGGCTCTGGCGGCCTCTACAACAACCAGAAGAATCCATCCGGCGTCCTCTGCCTAGCCGATAATCCCATCGGCGAATGGAACACCTTCCGCATCATCATGGTGGGCGAGCGCGTCACCGTCTACCTCAACGAGGTTTTGGTGGTTGATAACGTGGTGATGGAAAACTACTGGGAACGGGACAAACCCATCTACCCCACCGGCTCCATCGAACTCCAGAACCACGGCAATACCCTTTACTTCAAAAACATCTACATCCGTGAATTAAACAAAAATTAACCATACGGAATCACGAAAATACTTCGTTTCGGTTTCCGTACCAATGCAACCCCAACGCCTCCCTGCCCACCGCAGGGAGGCACCCTCCTCTCATCCGTTATATAAATAATCCAAATATCCATACCCCCCTTTTCCAATAAGCGCTGAAAGCGCGCCCCTGAATAGCAAACCCCGTAGGGTGGGCTCAAACGAGCGCAGCGAGTGTAGCCCACCAGCAATCCGCACAAAATTCATCAAACGCAACCACCCCAACCCAAAATTCCAACAAGCGAAGAAAGCGCGCCTCCTGGATAGCGAAGGGGGAAATCCGCGGTAGCGGATGCTACCCTGGAGCGACGCCGCACCAACCCTGTTAATAAATCCCAACGTACCATAAAAATCCTAACGCAACAATTCTCTCCTTCTCCACAAGCGCTGAAAGCGCGCCTCCTGGATAGCGAAGGGGGAAATCCGCGGTAGCGGATGCTACCCTGGAGCGGCACGCACCGACCCTGCTATTAATATTTTGAATCCCCTGCATTCCAACAAAAACAACATCATCACCTCCCACGATCCACTACTTTTTCCACGTCCCTGGAGCGACACGCAATCCACTCCGTCTCTCCCCCCTCGCCACAATTTCTCATTCCCCCCTCTGGACATCACATTCCCTTTCCTCCACAATCGATTCAATAAAAAAGGAGAATCTCATGGCTACTCTCAACCGCCGCCAATTTTTGCATACATCGGGTGCCGTTTCATCCATCGCGCCTCTCATCCTGGTTTCTCAATCGGGCGCTTCGCCCAACGAGCGAATCAACCACGCCGTCATCGGCGCCGGGGGACAAGGAAAAACACATTGCAACGCCATTCGTTCTCTGGCTGAACTCGCGCAAATCACCGCGGTGTGTGATGTGGATCCTGTCCGCAGACAAGCAATCGCCCAACACGTGGGGATTCAATCAGAATCCCAAATTCATGACGACTACCGCCGCATCCTGGATGACAAATCCATCGACACGGTCAGTATAACCACTCCCGATCATTGGCATACAAAAATCGCCATGGAAGCCATCTTGGCGGGGAAACAGGTGTATGTGGAAAAACCCTGCTGCCACAATATCCTGGAAGGTATGCAACTCGTCAAACTCGCGACCATGAAAAACACCTGCGTTCAACACGGCACCCAAAGCCGCAGTGGAGAGGGAATCAAAAACGCCATCGAATTTCTGCATTCTGGAAAATTAGGGAAAATCCGCATGGCCAAGGCCATCAACCACCAACTCCGGGGGCCGATCGGCAAGGCACTCCCCGAGTCCCCACCGGATGGCGTCAACTACGATCGCTGGCTCGGGCCCGCCCCCGAACACGCCTTCACCCGCAATCGCTGGCACTACAATTGGCATTGGTTCTGGGACTATGGGACCGGCGACATCGGCAACGACGGCATTCACCAAATCGATGTGGCCCGCTGGGGCCTGGGGGTACAGTTCCCTCTGCAAATCAGTGCCAGCGGAGGCCAACTGTTTTATGAAGATGATCATGAAACCCCCGATACGCAAACGGTAATTTACGATTTTGGGCATTGCCATCTCATGTATGAAATGCGCCTTTGGACAGACTACAAGATGGAAGGACACGACAACGGAACCGTCTTCTACGGCGAAAACGGTCGTCTGGATATCGGACGGGAAGGATGCCTGGTCACCTGGAAGGATGGTCCACAAGAAAAAATCGGGGGCGGCAGTGACCTGACTGGTAATTTCCGTAATTTCTTGGAATGCGTGAAGAACAATACCCCCCAACATCTCAACGCCCCCATCGCGGAAGGATTGGCCTCCGCGGCCCTGCCCCACCTCGGCAACATCGCGGTTCGGGTACAAAGCCATCTACGGCTTGCACCCCAATCCTATCAAATTCTGGAGAATCCTTCCGCCAATGCTCTTTTGGGTCGCGACTACCGTAAAGGCTATGAATTACCTCAGATCGGATAATGGTATGTTAAAATCCCTTCTTTTTCTCTTTTTACTATGGATTAGCCCGATTTGTTTCGGGCAAATCCAAATCAATTCTCATGAGGATTCGCTTCAGATCACGATCGACAACCAACCCTTCGCCACCTATGTGTTCTTGAATCCTGCCATCCCCCGGCCCTTCTTCCACTCTCTCTTTTCTCCTGGCGGCGTCCCCATCACCCGCTCCTTCCCCCCAGTGGAAGGGGTGGATTTGACGGATCATGCCACCTTCCACCCTGGCCTTTGGCTGGCTTTCGGGGATATCAGCGGAAATGACTTTTGGCGCAACCAAGCACAGGTTATCCATAAACAATTTCTAAAATCCCCCGATATCAAAGATAACACCGGGTCCTTCACCGTACTGAACCACTACATCGGGAAGGATGGTTTACTATGTGTAGAAGAGAACACTATCGGCATCACCCCCGATCCCCATGGAGTGATGCTGCTCTGGGATTCCGTCTTTTATTCCACGGAGAAGCCTTTTACCTTCGGCGATCAGGAAGAGATGGGCTTAGGTATCCGGATGGCCACACCCTTCATTGTCGAAAATGGAGGCCACATCCTCAACAGTGAGAACGGGCACAATGAGAAAGAGATATGGGGAAAACAGGCGGCATGGTGCGCCTTTTACAAAGTTCTGGAAGATAAAAAATCTGCCGGCGTACTGCTGATGCCCTCACCCGAGAATTTCCG
Organism: bacterium; assembly: GCA_034002445.1. GTDB lineage: Bacteria > Hinthialibacterota > Hinthialibacteria > Hinthialibacterales > Hinthialibacteraceae > JAVFAP01. The sequence goes on from JAVFAP010000415.1 coordinate 4,155, forward strand.
CCCTTCCTGGTTCCATGCCCGCGATTACGGCTTGCTAACCGCCAATCCCTTTGGACGCAATGCTTTCACGAAAAAAGAGAAAAGTAAAATCACCGTCCAACCGAATGAACGTTTTTCTCTCCGCTTCGGGGTGTATGTATTCCACACAACCGAGGCCTCCCCCCAATTTTTCCAAACTAGCT
>JAVFAP010000416.1:0-4322 GCA_034002445.1 bacterium
GAGATGGACCGCGGATCCCGCGGAGTGGTCGTAAAAACCGTCAGTTCCATACTGTCATATTTCACAATCCCGGCATTGGACATAAACCACATAAAGCCCGTCGAATCCTTGTAGATTTGGCGCACTTCATTGGTCGGCAATCCTTCATCCATCATCAAGATATCGACAGACATGGATAACGTGGATTTCCCCACGGTGGCCTGGGAGGTGCTACACAACAGACAGACCACGACCAATACGATATAAGCCCGGCGTAAGAGCATTCCGTTCCTCATCAAATACCGCCTTTCATCAAGCGGTCATTCCATTTAATTCAGCGAAGGACCTCACCGGTCTGCTTCTCATGCCAGTTTACATAGTCCGCAATGGAATAGAAAGTATCGTGCTTGTACAAACGGCCGCCATCTTCGACGGGTATGGACCAATTGCTCTTCCAGGAATCACCGGTGCGCGTCATCCAATCCCTCAGGCGTTGTTCCATCTCGATGCGGACCGGGCGGGCGGCGGGATCGTCGATCAAGTTGCGCAGTTCATAGGGATCGTTGTGCAGATCGAAAAGCACCCAAGGCCGTTTCTCCAAGCGAGCATAGACATAGCGGTGGGTACGAACGGCGCGCCAGCCGCCTTCGACATTCAAATTGCTGTACGGCCCAAAAATCTGGAAAAAGGCCGAATCGGACTCGTCTCCGTTTTGTCCCAAGAGAGTGGCCGTACAATCCCGCCCTTGCATCGAATCCGGGACAGGGATCCCGCATAGCGAAAGCAGGGTGGGGGCGTAATCCACGTGGGTAACAAGGCTGTCACAGATCCGTCCCGAAATCCCCAGGCGGGGATAGCGAAAAATCCCGGGGACAAGGATCGATTCTTCATACGGCTTGCGTTTCAGGGTCATTCCGTGAGATCCCAGCATATCGCCATGATCAGAGGTAAAAAACACGATGGTATCTTCCGCCAGGCCCAGTTCATCCAAGGTTTTCAACAACCGCCCCATCTGGTCATCGATAGCGTGGATCATGGCATAGTACGATGCCAGATCCTGGCGGCTTCCTCCCTTCACCCCCTCTTGCCAATTGGGCCGCAACGCCAGATCTTGGGCCTTGTAGAGGGCTTCATATTCTGGAGGGGCTTTGTAGGGATCGTGCGGGGGCCCGGGCGCGATCATCAGGAAAAAAGGCCGTTCGCGTTTATGGCGCAGAAACTCGATGGCCAGATCGGTCCATGCTTCGACCTCGAATTTCTTGACCGGGATGGGCTCCGGGGTATCGCGGAAATACTGGGTATTAAAATGGGCGTGGCTGCATTCGTTGGCCGCCCAAAAATCGAAGCCCTGCCGCCGTGGCCCCGGGGGAACAAAACCCGGCATACGCTTGCCACCATCCAGGTGCCATTTACCAATGAATCCGGTATCGTAGCCCGCTTGCTGAAAGCATTCCGCCAGGGTGGTTCTCGATTCCCGCAGGCGCAGATCGTTCGCGACCAGCCCATGCCGATGGGCGTATTGCCCGGTCAACATACAGGCGCGCGCGGGGCAGCAGACGGGGGTATTGGCCAAGGTTTGCCGCATCAGCACACCCTGCCGCGCCAGCTGATCCAGATGAGGGGTTTGTACGTTGGGATCCCCCATGCACCCCAGGGCCTGCCCCCGCATCTGGTCGGGAAAAACAAAGAGCACATTGGGCTGCTTTGCTTCGGCCGGGCACACCAGCAAGCCGCCGAGGACAGCAGTGGCTGTCATGGTCTGGATGCTTCGTTTAAGAAAATCGCGTCGGGTATCCATCGTACTCTCCCCCATCCCCACTTTTGCTCTATTATTTGATTAACCAACACCCAGTTCAAGGAAAATCGGGATATAATCTCCTTTTTGGTATTTTTTTTTCTAGAATTTCAGCACTATTTTTCAATTCAACCCCTTGTTTCATGATCCCCCACACCCACGCCAGGAAACGGAACCACATGGAGAAGACCATGCCCCCCCCTCCCAAAGCAATCGAAGCCATCCTTTGCGGCAGCGGCTGGGGGCTCTCTGCAGGGGTGGGCTTACACCTCCAGAGCCGGGACATCGTTTCTGCCATGTATCCCCAAGAGGTCTTGCCTGCTCTGCGCCGTGTGGAAGAAAAACTCCAGACCGGCCACGCCGCCTTTGGGTTCCTGGCGTATGAATGCGCCGGGGCATTTGGCCTGCCGGTTCATCCGGTGTGGAAGGAGGAAAGTCCCCTGCTCTGCTTTGGTTTCTATCCTCGCGGGAGCGTCCAGCCTAAGCCGTTACACCAGATCCTCCCCCCGCCCTATGTTTCTCCGCAGGTTGGCCCGATTCAAATGCAGACCCCATATTCTGACTACCAGCGGCAGATTCACACCATCCATACCCAGATAGAACATGGCAACACCTACCAAGTCAACTATACCATACGGGCCGCGTTCTCCCTGCGGAAGCAAACGGGTCTGCAACTATTCTCAGCCCTCTTCCAGCAGCATCCCATGCCCTATAGTGCCTATCTGCGGATCGGCAACCAAGAACAGGTTTGCCTTTCGCCAGAATTATTCCTGCATCGGCAGGGCAGTCTTCTAATCACCAAGCCCATGAAAGGAACCCGGCCCCGGGGGCGGGATCTCACCGAGGACCGGGAGATCGTCCAGGAGTTGCAAACCAGCGCCAAGGACCGCGCCGAGAATATCATGATCACCGATATGGCCCGCCATGACTTGGGCCAGCTATGTGGCTATGGAACCGTCCAAGTACCACATCTGTGTGCCGTGGAAACATACCGTTCGGTATTCCAGATGACCAGTACGGTGCAAGGCCAGCTGCAACCAACTCTCTCTCTACCCCGTATTCTTGAAGCCACGTTCCCGGCCGCGTCCATCACGGGGGCCCCCAAACGCCGCACCATGGCGATCATCCGCGATCTGGAACCAGCGCCCCGCGGGCTGTATACAGGCTCGATCGGCCTGCTGCAATCGCCGAACAATTTCACCTTCAACGTCGCGATCCGTACCGTCCACCGCAGCAGGGAACAATTCACACTGGGGGTGGGCGGGGGGATCGTCTGGGATTCCACCGCGGAAAACGAGTACCGCGAAATCCAAACCAAGATGCTTTTTCTCAGCAATCCCGAGCCCCCATTCGCCCTTTTCGAAACCCTTCGCTTGGACCCGAACGGAGAGTATGCCAATTTGGCGCTCCATCTGCGCCGCCTGCATGATTCCGCCCTGTACTGGAATTTCCCCTTCAACCCGAAGCAGGCCAAACAAGCGTTGCTAAAGTACAGAGACACCATCCATACCCGGCCCCACACAGTCCGAATCCAAGTGGACGCCGCTGGGGCACTTGAACTGCAAAACCGAGGGCTGACACCAATCCCAACCCATGTGGTCATCGCCATTTCAGCCCAGCCGGTGGACTCCCACAACCGGTTCCTCTATCACAAGACAACCCACCGCGCCCTTTATACTCAGGCGCGGGAAAAATCCCTGGGGGCGGGGCTCTTTGAGGTTCTGTTTTGCAACGAAAGAGGCGTTGTAACCGAGGGCACTATCACATCGGCATTTTATCAATGGGAGGGAACGTGGTACACCCCACCTCTGCGCGATGGGCTGCTCCCCGGCATCTGGCGCCAGCAGTTCATGCAGGCAGTCCAGGCCAGCGAACGCTCCATCTCCCCAGCAGACTTACGGAACGCCCAAAGCATCCTCCTGGGAAACTCAGTGATTGGCGCGGTCCCGGTGCATCACATCATCCCAGAACCCTTTTCCCACTAATCCGGCCACCTTCACAATCCAAGCCAAGTTTGAAAAAACCGGGTATAATGGACGGAACAAAACCATATCCTGTACGAAAGAGGGATCATGACCTGTACCATCAAAATCTGTGGGATAACCAACCAAGAAGACTTGGAGATGATCGCGCGGGAGGGGGCGGATTACGGCGGCGTGATCGCCGGAATCCCCCAATCACCCCGTAATCTTTCTTTGGATACCGCCAAAACGCTTTGCAGTCAGACTCCCCTGCCCCTGGCGGCCCTGACCTTCAACAAGTCGGTGGCTGAAAATGTGCTGTTTGCCGAATCCCTGTCCCCCTTTGCCCTGCAATTACAGGGAGAAGAAACGCCCGACGAAGTGGCCGCCCTGCGGGAGCAAGTCTCGTGTGAGATCTGGAAGGCCCTGCACCTCCCCCCCCAAGAAGAGGGGCAGCCGGTGGACCTGAGCGCCTATCTCGCCCGGGCCCACGCCTTTATCGCCGCTGGAGTGGACCGCTTCATCATCGACACCTGCACCATTCTAGATGGAGTCAAACGGTATGGAGGGACGGGGAAACCCGTGGA
>JAVFAP010000417.1:0-4310 GCA_034002445.1 bacterium
GAGGGTGCCTTGCTGCAAACTGTCTGCTGAGAGCGTCGGGTATGAGAGCACGCCGCGGCCATACCCAATACAGTCTACCCAGCCGGCACGGTCCTCCGCCTGGGCCACCAGCGGCAGGAATTCCTGTAAGTACGAGTAAGCGCTCCCCACCAGAACCAAGTTGGGGAAGCGGGCTTTCAGTTGCCGGGTGACTTGGATTTGCCGCCATACCCCCGCCAACGGATCTTCCGGCGGGCGATAGCCATCCGAGGGGGGGAAACTGGCGGGGCGCTGGATATGGGGATTGTAGTAAGGGCTTCCGCCGGAGACATTGATGAGAGGGATTTGCAGTTCCTCAAATAAAGAAAACAGTTGGAAGGTTTCGGTCAGGTCGTATTCCAAGGGATTGGCGGGATTGATGCCAAAGCCGTACTGGTAGGGCAGGCAATGGCGGAAGTCTTCCGGCACACCCACCCCCTTGTTACGGCCTTGCCGCGTGGCTTCCTCATCTTTGAATGGGACCAGATCGAACGCACTGACCCGCACCGCGATACCTAATCCCGGCGCTTCGGCGCGAATCCCTTCCACGATGGTCCGTAGAAAACGGGTCCGGTTTTCAAACGAACCACCATAGGGGCCGGGTCGGGTGTGGGCACTGAGAAACTCGTGCCCCAGGTAGCCGTGGCAGTGTTTCACATCCACAAAATCGAAGCCGATCTGCTGTGCCAGCCGCGCGGACTGGATATACCGTGCGATGATGGCTTCGATCTCGGCATCCGAGAGCAAGGCCGAATCATCCGAGGGATCCAACCCGAACTTATGGTCCAGGATTGGATGGTGATATAAGATACGGGGACTGTATTGATGCCGGTTCACCGGTTTGCTGAAGCGGCCAGAGTGCGTCAGTTGTAGGCCGATCAGCAGATCATCTGTAGTTTGATAGTGCTGCCGATGCGTTTCTGTCGCCCGTTGAAAAAGGTGAGCGACACCATCCTTGGTCTCAGGGGTGATCATCACCTGGTTGGGGCTGGAACGTCCATCTTCCCGGACCGCGCAGGCTTCTCCCCCAAAGATCAGTTTGGCGCCGGACAGGCCGAAACGTTCCCAACGGCGCAGGGTCAGTTCGGTGGGATGCCCGTCTTCTGTACCGTCCCAGCCTTCCATGGGTTGGATGCACCAGCGGTTGCTGAGAGTCTTGCCGAACACCGTAACGGGCTGCGCAAGCGGAGACCCTTGGTCCGCCGTGAGGATACTATTATCCACGGGTAACGGCAGATCCAGATCTTCGAGATGGGTCCGGAATGAAGCGGCGTCCTTAAAACGCGATAGTTTATCAAACTTTACAATCTCTGCCATTGTTCCTGTTCCTATCGTTTGTTTTGTTATTATACCCCAGATTCGTTCTGTACGCAGGTTGAATGATCCGCTGAATCCTGTCCAGGGATGGGGGGGTGTAACAAAAAAAATCCCCGCTGGGGTGCGGGGATTTTTTGATAAACAAGAAACAGAGAGTGGGTTATTTGCCTGTGGTATTTGTAGTGAATTCGTAGGTGCCGGATTGGATGGTGCAGACAATCCGGTCCCCTTCGTGGCGCACATCCGAAATCCCCTTGGCGTTCGCGAGAGGTTGTCCCCCCTCGGTGACGTTATCGGGAGATGGGGCAGGCAGGTAAAGGGTTGCACTGGTGTTGGCCGGGATGGTGACAGACCAATGGAACTGGGTATCCTGTACGGTCCAGTGGCTCCGAATTTCGCCATGCATCGAGTTGTAATTCGCTTTGACATACGACAAATCACCAACCGGGTGTGGCTTCATCACGATGTGCTTGAAGGCTGGCCGGGTGGGATCGGTCTGGATACCTGCCAAATATTCGTGGAACCAGATGTTCAAATCCCCCACCAGCATCAGGTGGTTGCCCGAATTCATCGCTGGGTCGGCTGTGTTGCCGTTCCACAGTTCCCAGATGGTGGTTGCGCCATTCTTGACCATGTAGCCCCAACTGGGGTAGGTCTCTTGGGTGGCGATCTGGTAGGCGAGATCTGGGCGCTGATAATCCGAAAGCAGACGCATCAGCCATTGCCCGCCAATCAGGCCGGTCCCAATGTGCCCCTTGTGTTCTTCCACGATCTTTTTGGCGAGATTGGCAAAAACCGCCTCGCGGTGTTCTTCTGGGACCATGCCGAAGGATAAGGGAAGAACATAGGAGGTGTCAGTGCCGTTGTCATAGCGTTGTTGGACCGGATCGAAGAATTTTTTTTGGAAGGCGGTGTTGACTTGTTCCGCCAAGGCCCGAAATTCAGTGGCATCATCTGCACGGCCCAGCAGGGTGGCGTAGCGTGCCATTAAACAAAGGTTGTTGTAGTGGTAGGTGGTTCCCAGGACGGCCTTGGCGGTGATCCGGCTGGGATCGGTTGAGTGGATCAGTTCTGGCGATTCCGGCGGTACGCACCAGTCGCCATAGGTATCCTGCGGCATGATGCCGTCCTGCAAGAAGCCGTTCATGAACTCCATCCAGCGTTTCATGCTGGGGTAGCATTCTTCCAGTACCGAGAGTTCGCCATATTGATCGTGCAGCATCCCTGGGATGATGATATAGGCGCTGGGCCATGTGACATCATCTGGGTAGATGGGCCAGTACGGCGGCGCGACACTGGGGACCGAGCCCCGGTAATCCTGCGAATCGAAGATATCCCGCATCCACTTGGCGTAGAGGGGGGCGATTTGAAACAGATAGGTTTCTCCTCGGGCTTCAGCCGCGCGGTCACCCAGCCAGGCCTGCCGTTCATCGCGTTGCGGGCAGTCGGTGGGGAAACTACGGTAGTTGCCCCGAGTACCCCAGGTGATGTTTTGGAATATTTGATTGAGCAGGGCGTTGGAAGTTTCGAACGAACCGGTTACAGGCACATCATCATGCACCACGCGCCCTTCCAGAGTATCCAGATTGGGTGTGCCAGGGTAGCCCGTCAATTCGACATAGCGGAACCCATGGTAAGTGAAGCGGGGTTCGTAGGATTCGATCCCCTCTCCGGATAAGGTGTATCGGTCGGTGACTTTCGCCGAGCGGATGTTGTCCAGGTAGAGTGTCCCGTCGGGTTTGAGCAGTTCCGCATGACGCAAGGTGACTTGGGTGCCGCGTGGGCCTTGGACTTTTAGCCGGCACCAGCCCACCATATTTTGCCCCATGTCGTAGATGTACATGCCTGGTTTGGGGTTGCTTAGCGCGATCGGGCGCAAGGTCTCAGTGATGCGGATCGGCTCTATCATCTGCGCCCGCAGTTTCCCCTTGGGCTCTTTCACCCGTTCCACTGCTTGCCAGGCGCTGTCGTTGAATCCTGGGCAGGACCAGCCGGGCATCTCCAGCCGGGCATCGTATTCTTCGCCATCGTATTCGTTGTTTGCGCGGATGGGCCCGTCCTTGGTGATTTTCCAATCCGGCCCACTCGAGATGGTTCGGATCGAGCCATCTTCAAAAATCAGGTCGAGCTGCAACAACAATTTTGGAAAGCCGTAAGTCTTGGTGAACATGGGCTGCTCCCGCCGGGGTGCGTAGAACCGCCCATTGCCCAGAATCACACCCAGCGCATTCTCGCCGGGCTGAAGGAAGGGGAGAACATCAAACGTTTCATAAAAGACTCGTTTGTCATATTCGGTCAATCCCGGTTCCAGGACATGGTCTCCCACTTTTTTGCCGTTGATTTGCAATTCAAACAGCCCCAGTCCACTGATACTGACGATAGCCTGTTTAAGCGGGGAGGGAAGGGTGAACTCCTTGCGCAGATAGCGGGCCGGTAAGCGGCAGTCATCCGCGGGCGCCGGGGCGTTGCCCCATGGCTGCCCTCCGTATGGGGTGACGATGTGGCTGCCAGGCCAGGCGCGGTCATCGAATGCGGGAGAAGACCATTCCGCCGCTTCTTGATTGGACGATTTCCATGAAGCATCGCTGTCGAGGAGGATAGGGGCCGCTTCCTGCACATCACAGCGAAGGTGAGCAATCAATCCCGCAGGGTTAGGCGAATCACCGACATTCCCGGCCTGAACCGCTATACAATTTTGGCCGGGCCGCAACAAGGAGGTCAGATCGATCTCCGTCATTTCGTGGTAGTTGCTGCCATGCCCAGCCTGCTCCCCGTTGATCCAAACCCGGAACGAATTATCCGCGCTGATCCATAGCCGGGCTGTTCGGATGGCGGCTTCCGGCAGTTCGAACGTGCGGCGAAAATAGCGGGTTCCCACCGGGATACTTGCCATGTTTGCTTCGGGGTACCAGATCCAGTTGGCTTGTTGGAGTGGATTGGCGGAAGCCTCTTCTTTGGGCTCTTCTTGATCCAGC
>JAVFAP010000418.1:0-4297 GCA_034002445.1 bacterium
AATCTCCCTGGCCTTGGATGTGGCATCCTCCGAATTTTATGATGCTGAAACCAAGATTTATACCTTGGACGCGGAAGCCAAACCCAATAAAACCGCTGCGGAACTGGTGGAATACTATGCGCAATTGTGCGCCAAATACCCCATCGTTTCGATCGAAGACGGCATGTCCGAAGACGACTGGGAAGGCTGGCAGTTGCTGACCGCGAAGTTGGGCGACAAGGTTCAGTTGGTAGGGGATGACCTCTTTGTGACCAACCGCAAGCGCTTGGAGATGGGGATCGAGCAGAATATCGGAAACTCGATTCTGATCAAACTGAACCAGATCGGCTCACTGACCGAAACCCTGGATGTGATCGAACTGGCGAAGCGGAACAAGTACACCAATGTGATTTCGCATCGCAGTGGCGAAACCGAAGACACCACTATCGCCGATCTGGCCGTTGCGACCAACGCGGGGCAGATCAAGACCGGCTCCCTGTGCCGTACCGACCGGATCGTCAAGTACAACCAACTGCTCCGGATCGAAGAAGAACTGGGCGGGGATGCGGAATACCTGGGGACGAAAGTCTTTCAAAAATAAGAAATTATGATTCGACTTCTCAAAGCCTTTCTGCATGACTCGCTATCCTGGGCTTTAATGCTGTTGTTGCTTTTAACCATAGGCGGCTCGTTTATCTCGTTGTACAATCGCTATGAGCGAGTGGACCGGTATAAACTTCGCTTGAGCCACATGGAGCATGATATTAGGGCTTTGAATGAAGAACTGCTCAAGAAACAGGACTGGGCTGGGAGATTGCAAAACGATCTCACAGCCCTTGAGCAGGTGGCTCGCGATAAAATGAATTACTTAGGGCCGGATGAAATTCTGGTTACGTTTTATCCGGCCCCTGCCAAGGATTGAGGGGCCAAGGCCAAGGCCCTCCTGGAGGTTGTCAAGGTTCAGGAAAGAAAAAACGACCGCCCTCGAGAAAATTTTCTTTTGAAAATTACGAAAATTCCTTGACAAATTAAGAGTTATGCGATAATTTATGACGGGCTAGCAGGTAAAATTTGCCAACTTTTTTGCCCAAAATCAAGCAAAAAAACCGGCTGAAGATCAGAATCATTGACGCGGGGTGGAGCAGTGGTAGCTCGTCGGGCTCATAACCCGGAGGTCGCAGGTTCAAATCCTGTCCCCGCAATGGGCCTGTCTCCACAGAGACCTCAGCAATCGTGGGGCGGGGAAAGACCGAAACAGCATCGTTCGGGAGAAAGCCGAGTGACCAAAAAAGATATCATCGAGATTGTTTCCCAAAAAACCAATCTCAATAAAAATCATACTAAGGCGATTATTGAATGCGTTTTGGATGTTTTTATCGAGACCCTTTCCCAGGAAGGACGGATTGAAGTTCGGAATTTTGGCGTGTTTAAGATGAAGCGCACTCCGGCCCGGGTGGGACGCAATCCCGTAACCAAAGAATCTGCGGATGTGCCGGCACGAAACATTGTCCAGTTCAAGGCCGGGAAATATATGAAAGAACGAGTCGCAAAAGCGGATCTATGATGGATCAAATCGATACCACCACACGGGAAATGGGGGATATTGGGGTTTCGAACGAAGTGTTCGAAACCATTGCCCTGATGTGTACCCGTACGGTTGCTGGCGTCGTGGGGATGGAATCCGCGGACGGATTGGTGGATAGTCTCTCCAAGGTCTGGGGCCGGAGCGATACCCCGACGGGTGTGAAAGTCACCACTGGGGAAGAAGATGTGGTGATTGATCTGAGTATTGTGCTGGAGGAAGGGTGCTCGATCCCGAAAGTGACGGGCATCATCCAAAAAGAAGTCAAAAGTAAGACAGAAGATATGACCGGGCACACCGTTAAGGCGGTAAACATTTTGGTCGCGGATCTCAAGCCCAAAGCCATCACACCCGAAATTGTACCTTCTGAGGACGAAACCGAATAGGAAACCGCGATTTTACGCGAGATGGGCCTTGGGAAGAGTTTTATTTCCATGTTTTCTTTATTTTGCTGAAACGTTCCTTCTCATCTCGACAAAATTGTGTTAATTTGGGACTTGAAAACAGATAAAAGACATTTATCTGATTTTATACTCAAAACTTGTAAACAAGATTACCTTCGGAGAACCCGTCGTCGAGGACGGAACCTAAGAGGAGGATTCATGATGCTTCAACGTAAGGGGCTGTTGAGTGTGGTAGGAGCCATTCTTGTATTCGCTGTTGTCTCTTTGGCCTTGCCTTCCGCAGCAATGGCTCAATCCCAACAAGCTGTCCGTGTGCAAATTCAAAAAGTTGATGGTCCGGAGCAAGCGGTATTCGGTGATGTTTTATTGGTCAAGGACGGAACAGACATTGTATTGTATGGTCTCGCGCAATCTGTCCCTTCTCAAAGCCAGGTGAACGTCACGGTCGCCTCGGGGGAAATCAAACGCAACGCCTCATTTGGCGGTAAATTTCCCATTCGGCATGAGAATCCTATCCGCGTTCCCGCCACGGAATCGGGGGCCGATATCGCTGTAACCTTCCCCACCAGTTCGGGAATGCAAAACGCGACCGGATCGATTTCCTTCAACTTTGACGGAGATACCGTTAGACGCGATCTTCCTCACCGGCTTATCCAAATTCAGGAAGAAACTTCGACCGCCACTCCGCAGGTCGGCTATGTCTTATTGACCCAGCGGCTGATTGGAACGGGCGAGGATGCGTATATCGTGGATCAGTTCGAAGGGCTGTCGGATAGTGGCTCGGCTTTCCAACTTCAATCGGTTCCGCAATTCGCGACGGTCGAAGTGTATAGCGAAAAGATCGATGTCAATAATCCCGACCGAACCAAACGCCTCACCTCGTTTGGGACCGATTCGTATTTTGAAGGCCAATTTATCAGCAATGGTTCGTTCTTCCCCTTCTCGGTCATGGATGCGAACAGTGGGAACACCGCCAGCATTCCATCCGTCTTGTGGTTGCGGATTGTTCCGCCCACCGGTTTGCCCTTCCTCGCCCGCATCAACAATGATGTGAATGCCGAGGTGGATGGCGATGTAACGGTAATTACCAACAACGACCAAGCCAATCCCAATAAACCGGGGGACCGGGGTGTTGCAGTTCTCGCAGGGCAAGCGACAGACGCCTATGCGTTGATCACCGCCTATGCCGCGAATTCCACTGATTCCGCCGTGCTTGCCCAAACTCTGGCGGATGGGGATGGCCAATTTGAACTGATTGTTCCTGCGTCCTATACAGCGGAAGGGATCTATTTCCAGCAAACCGAAGCCTTTTTGGACGTGATGGATAATTTTGGGAACCGGGCTGCCGGTTTGAAAGCCTACTCCCTGGATACCGAAGCCATGATCTTTGAATCCGCTGTTGCTACGGACCAGGGTCTTGGAATCTATACAATTTCCGCTGTGGTTGAACCAGCCGCGATGGTGATTGTTCATGCGCTGTTGCTGGATGGTTCTGTCGCCGATTTTGCCGGGACTACCCTGGCAGACGCGGCGGGGCAGGTTTCCATGGATGTGACAGCCGCTGCCAAGTACTTGATCCGCTATATCGATCAGGGCGGCAATGAAATCCAGGAAACGATCGATGGCAAAACCTCTACTTCCGATCCTACCAACCTCGCTTTTGCCGTGGCCTATCCCAACATTATCATTACCGGAAACTCGGAACCCAGTGCGTTTATCCAAATTTACGCGCATTACCTGGATCAAGTTCCCGATACCGCCCAGACGTTTGAAACCCAGCCTGATGGAACCTTCTTCCTGAAGGCGGGTCGTGCAAATCCCGACGGATCTTTCTCGATCGCGATTCCCGCTGGGTTAGCCAGTCAGGTGATTTATGTCCAGGCTGTGGATGTTTATGGAATCCCTGGCCGTTATGTAGGCTTTGAACTGGTGGATCCCATTACGGGCGAACCCATCAATCAGGCTCTGATCGCTTTCGATTCCGTCACGGTCATCAACAATGGCCGTGAGTTGGACGATGTAATCAATGCCAAGGTGGTCAATTCCACGGATAAGTCGCCGGTGACTGGGGTGATCGTCAATGCCTACGCCACCATGATTCCTGAAAGCGAATTTATCTTCTATGGTCCCATGACGGAATTTGGTACGACCGTGGTGGCCGCGGATGGTTCGTTCTCCCTGACGATTCCTGATCGCGATCCACTGACCAATATGATCATATCGACGGTCTATTTGGTGGCTTTCGATCCCAATACCATGGCTCCGCTTGGATTTGAACAAGTGGACGCGGATGATGGTTTCTATCGTGTCGGACCCGCAATTGGGGACTATA
>JAVFAP010000419.1:0-4274 GCA_034002445.1 bacterium
TGGGATGATCCCCAACGATGAGGAATTGCCCATTCTTCTGGATAAAGTCTACCCATGCCACGAGGTCGTCAAGATCGATTATTTTCTCCCCGGCTGCCCCCCCTCGGCAGATACGATTTGGGCTGCCCTAACGGGCCTGCTCTCGGGCGAAGGCGTCTGTTTACCGTATGAACTGATTAAATATGATTAAGGATTGGTGGATTTCATGACGGTTCAAGTCTCTCAAAATGGTCAACGTCACATCGTCATCAATCCGGTGACCCGGGTCGAAGGGCATGGCAAGGTGACAATTCAGTTGGATGCGAGCAACCATGTGGAATCAGCCCGGTTTCACATCGTGGAGTTTCGCGGCTTTGAGCGCTTTGTCCAAGGGCGGTTTTATTGGGAAGCCCCGGTGATTGTGCAGCGCTTGTGCGGGATTTGCCCGGTTAGCCACCATCTCTGCGCCTCCAAGGCGATGGATGCGGTCGTGGGGGGAGCCCGGCTTTCCCCCACGGCGGAGAAAATGCGGCGGCTGATGCACTATGGCCAGGTGTTCCAGTCCCATGCCCTTCATTTTTTTCACCTGGCCTCGCCCGATTTGCTGTTTGGCTTTGAGGCGCCAGTGGAACAGCGCAATGTGGTCGGGGTGATCTTTGCCTATCCGGAGGTGGCCAAGAAAGCCGTGTTGATGCGGAAATACGGCCAGGAAATTATCAAAGCCACTTCGGGAAAGAAAATTCACGGCACCGGCTCCATCCCTGGCGGCGTCAACAAGAATTTAAGCCTCGCCGAGCGGGATGCTCTTCTTGCCGAGTCTGATACGATGATCGCCTGGGCCCAGGAAGGGCTGGATCTCTGCAAAAAAATCGTCCTCGATAATGCCGAACGGCTGTTGGCGCTGGGTACCTTTGAATCCAACTTCCTCAGCCTGGTCCGGCCGGATGGCGGCTTGGAATTCTATGATGGCCTGCTGCGCGCAAAGGATGCTGAAGGCCATTTGCTCTTCGACCAGGTCGCTCCCGCCAACTATCTCGATTATATCCGCGAAGAGGTGCGCCCCTGGAGTTACATGAAATTTCCGTACATCCTATCCTTGGGCAAGGAGAGGGGCTGGTACCGGGTGGGCCCCTTGGCCCGGATCAACAATTGCGACTTTATCGATACCCCCCTCGCGGAAATCGAACGGCAGGAATTCATGGCCCTGGGTGGCGGCGAGCCGATTCATTCCACCATGGCCTATCATTGGGCTCGCATGATCGAGACCGTCCATGCCGCCGAAAAAATCAAGGAACTCTTGGGGGATGCCGATCTGCAAGGCGACGATCTGCTCCGCGAAGGCACCCATCAAGAACGCGGAATCGCCTGTTTGGAAGCGCCTCGGGGGACGTTGTTCCACCATTACGAGGTCAATCCAAAAACCAGCCAGATCACCCGCGCCAATTTGATCGTTTCGACGACCAACAACAACGAAGCGATGAACCAAGCTACCCTGGTGACCGCCCGGCAAACGCTGGAAGGCCGCACGGAGATTACCGACGAACTGCTGAACCAGATCGAAGTCGGGATTCGCGCCTATGATCCCTGCTTGAGTTGCGCTACCCATGCCTTGGGGGATATGAAACTCCATGTCCAGTTGCTGGATACGGCAGGCCATGTCATTGCCGAAAAAATTCGCTGATACAGGATAAATCCATGCCAGAACGCTCGATCCAAAAAAAGACCATTTTAGTCATTGATGACGATCCCGATATCCGCGCCGCCCTGCGCATGGTGTTGGAGGCCGAAGGCTTTTCTGTCGGCGAATCCGCCAATGGCGAGGAAGGATTAAAAACCGTGGAGCGGATTCAGCCCGACGCCATGATCATCGATCTGATGATGGAAAATGTGGACTCGGGTACCACCGTCGCGCAGCAACTCAAGGCTGAAGGCTACCCCGGACCGATGTACATGCTCAGTTCCGCTGGCGATGCAGTCCGCTACAATCTGGACGCCCGTGAATTGGGCCTCGCGGGCATTTTTCAAAAACCCATCGATCCCAAACTGCTGATCACGACACTCAAAAAAGCCTTGAAGATGGTCGGGTAAACGGGGTAGGGGATATCGGCTTGGAATTGTAGTGGAATGATATGGACAGCACGGTCTTGCAGGTCTTGGTGGTTGATGACGATCCGGGGATGCGCTCGGGGGTCAGCCGCGCCTTGGCGCATTTTAAAGCGGCGGTTCCCGAGGTGGATGGCAAAATCCGCTTTGAAGTGGAACAAGCCGCTTCCGGCCACGAAGCCTTGGAGAAGTTCCAACGGCTGCATCCGCAACTGGTTTTTTTAGATTTTAAATTACCCGATATCACCGGGTTTGATGTGTTGGATCAACTTTCCCCGCAAATCGCCGATTCGTTAATCATCATGATGACCGCGTACGCCTCGATCGAAACCGCGGTCCGCGCCACCAAGCATGGGGCCTATGACTTTCTGGCGAAACCCTTCACCCCAGACGAGTTACGAACCACCGCCCGCAAGGCGGCGGAACAGGTGCTCTTTAAAATCAAGGCCAAAAAACTGGCCGAAGAAAAACGCAAACTCCGCTTTGAGTTTATCTCCGTGTTGTCGCACGAGTTAAAAGCGCCCCTGGCGGCCATCGAAGGCTATTTGAATGTCGCCAAAGCCCAATCCCTGGGCGCTTCGATCGACGCCTACACCCCCGTCTTTGACCGTTGTGTGTTCCGTATCGAGCAGATGCGAAAGTTGATTTTCGATCTGCTCGATCTCACCCGCATCGAATCGGGACAGAAAATACGGCATTTGCAAGAAACCGATCTGGTCCCCATCGTCCAGCGGGTGCTGGAAACTGTGGCGGCCGAAGCGAACCAACGCGGTATCGAATTGCGTTTTGATGCTCAAAATGCCGTTCCCTACTACGCCGATCCAGCGGAAATGGAGATGATCTTCAACAACCTTGTCTCCAACGCGGTCAAGTATAACCGCGAGGGTGGCCAAGTGGAGATTCAACTTTCTGTGACACCAGAGGCATTGTGCATCCGCGTCAGCGATACCGGCATTGGCTTGACAGAGCAAGAAGCCTCCCGTCTCTTCCAGGATTTTGTCCGGATACGCAACGCCAAAACCCAGGATATCCTCGGCAGCGGCCTCGGGCTTTCGACGGTCAAAAAACTGGTACAGCTGTACCGGGGCGAGATTCATGTCAAAAGTACGCCGGATGTAGGAAGCACCTTTACCATATCTCTTCCCCCCAGTTCTCCTCCCCCCATCGCGGAGAATGGCGAATCCGAAAGAAGATGAGCAATGCGCCTGCGCCCCAAGTTTGGTATTCTTCTTTTTGTCGTTTTTTCGGTACTGGCGATGGTCATCTCCATCCTCGAAGCCAATTGGATCAATCTGCTGGTGATCGATCACACCGCGCAGCAGATGAAACAGAATATCAAGACAGGCTGGCAGATCCTGCACGACCGCATCGCCCAGTTGGAGCGCTCAATTGAATTCCTCTCGGAAAAAAACGAACTCCAGCAAGGCGATGCCCTGTCCCCAGCGAGTGTGGAACCACTGTTAACCCGCTATGAATCCCAATGGCAGTTGGATGTGCTCCAGATCGCAACTCCCGAAACTCTTCTGAGCGCCGGGATTCACCTGGATTACACCAGCCGCGCGGCTGGCAATCCCATCCAAAGCGGATTTGCGATCGTTTCCGAATCGGCGTTCGGGTTTGCTCCCGTCCCACCCATCGAAAATAACCACACCATGATCCTCTACGCGGCGGTGCTCTTGCCTGCGGCTCCGGAGCCCGGCGCGGTCCTGTTTTGCGCCGTGAATCTCAAAGGCGCGTTTACTCTGGTGGATACCATCCAGGCCGCTATCTTTGAAGATCTGTATTACCAGGGCAAGCGGGTTGGCACCGTGACAATCTTCATGGGGGTTGAACGGATTGCCACGACCGTTCTAAAGCAAACCGGCGAACGCGCGGTTGGCACCTTGGTTTCGGATGAAGTGGCCGAGCAAACCCTCAAGCAAGGTGTCCCCTGGACCGGCCGGGCGTGGGTGGTGAACAACTGGTACCTCTCCCAATACGACCCCATCCGGGATGCGAAGGGCAAGGTTATCGGGATGCTGTATATCGGGGAACTGGAACAAGTGTACCTGGATATGAAGTGGAACACCCTCTGGAAAAGCGTTCTTGTGGTTTTTATCGTCATGGCCTTGGCCATGCTGGTCAGTTACAAGGTCAGCGCTCGGGTCTTGCAGCAAATCGAGGCCTTGGATCAAGCCACCCTCCGCTTTGCC
>JAVFAP010000420.1:0-4266 GCA_034002445.1 bacterium
ATTTTGGTGATATCGAGGGGAAGATTCACGCGGTCCAGCCCGATGGCCAGGGGCAGGTGATTTACACCACCGGCCGCTGCATTCAAAGCCGCCCGGCGTTTGACTCCGCCGGCCGGTTGCTGGTGCCATCGATGAATGGAATCCTCCATGCCTTGAGTTGATTCACAACAAAACGTTGAGTTATTCAAAAGGGCGGCGCTCCAACTCCGCCCTTTTACTTTTGGTATGGGGGAGTTTTCATTCCACCCGATGCCGAAAGAGGAGCTGCTCATCCAAGGTCAGGTGCATGATCTGAGTTCGCTCGTTCGTGGTATAAACGATATGGATTTTTTCATCCCGGGTTTGGATGGCGTAGGGGTAAGCGAAGGTATTTTCGCCGGTCAAGAGATCCATCCGATAGGGGTAGGTTTGGTCGTTATCGGTGGAGAGTGCGACGGACAGCGGGGTGCGGTCATTCATGTTGTTGTTGTAGACCAAAAGCAAGTGCCCGTTCTTCAAGCGGATGAAATCGACGGCCGAGTTGGGATTGGGAAAGGAGGTAGGGACGGCATCGCTCCATGTCCATCCGCCATCCCTGGATTCGGCCCGGAGCAGAAAGCCTGTATCGGTCGGTTCATAGTTTCCCCCGCGACGCAGGTAGGCCACCAGATAGTTTTCATTGATCTGGGCCACCTGGGCTTGCAGATTGCCTTCGGGCGAGTGGATACGGTTGGTGCTTTTCCAGGTTTTTTCCCGTGGATTGTAGCGCATGAAGAATGAAGTCGTTTCCGGAGCGGATTGTTCCCGGTCTTCTCCCGCTTCCCAATAGAGGGGAAGGAGATAATCGCCATCCAAGAGGACAATCGGCTGCCCCCGCACCATGGTGCCCAGTTCCCAGGTCAGGATAGAGGAATCGGACCAATTCTGGGCCCCGTCCCTGGAGATTTTAAATTTCACACGAGAATGGGACCAAGTCTCGCCGTAGCGGTTCACATAGAAGAGCCAAACCAGGCCATCCGGCGCCTGCCAGACGACGGGATTGCCCTCGGAAATATCCGGCGTATCGGCAATCACCACCGGTTCGGTCCAGGTGTCTTGCCCGACAGCCAGGCGCATCCCGTAGACGGCGGTATCATCCCCGTACTCTCCGCTGCCGCTATAGTAGGCCAGGTAGAGATCGCCATTGGCCAGTTCAGTCACCGAGGCCGGATGCTTGTATTGGCCGGGAAACTCGGTCCCGATGACCCGCTGCACCTGAAATTCCGCAGCCTGGCCCCAGGCGGCCGCCCATAGCAAGGTTACAAAAAGCCAAACCCTGTGTTTCATCTCTTTTCCTCCGGTTGAGATCGATGCCCGCCGAAGCGGTCCACCAGATCTTTATAATAATGGTACAAGGCGTGCGTGTCTGTAGAACAAGCCAAAATCCGCATGCCTTGATGACTCCAATACTGGACCTGCTCCAGGTCTCCTGCGTGGATTCCGCACGGTTTGCCCATCACACGGCAGGCATGGATTACCTGCTGGATCGCGTGGATCAGGGCGGGGTGGTTCATTTGTCCGACGATGCCAAGCGAGTCGGAGAGATCATGGGGCCCGATGATGGCCGCCTCGATCCCTTCAACGGACAAGATCGCTTCGGCATTTTCCACCCCCTTCTTGCTTTCGATTTGAGCCAGGATCAAGGTGGATTGGTTGGCCTCCTCCGCCTGGGCGGGAGCGGGGGTGTTGATAAAATCAGTCTGGCCCAGCAAGGTGGCGCAGCCCCGCAATCCTAGAGGGCGGTAAAAGCAGGCATCACGAATCCGCTCGGCCTGGTCCCGTGTTTCCATCATGGGAATCATCAAGCCCTGCGCTCCCGCGTCCAGCAGGCGCGCCATGTAGGGCTTTTCCCCTACTGGGGGTCGCACAATCGCGGTCAGCCCCTGCTGGCGGGCGACCCGCACCAAGGTGGCCACCGTCTCGAGAGAAAAGACAGAATGCTCCATATCGATCAAGATAAAGTCATACCCCAGATTGGCCAAGAGGGAAACAAGACCTGGATCCGGCACCAGCCGGATCATGGTGCCAAACACGGACTGGCCTTGCTGCAGCTGCGTATTCATTGGGTTGTTTTGCATAACCATTCTCCTGTCCACCCGCCCCAAGCATCGCGAACCAGCGGGGGCAGGAACAGTATAGAACCAAACACAAAACCGCGCTCGCAAAATATTTCGCGAGCGCGGTACCCTGGGCATGGCCCCGTTAGCGTAAGAATCTCAAAAGCGCGAGAAACTATCCGAAATTTGATCGATGACGGAACGAAGATTCGAGTCTTTTTCCATCTCCTTGCCAATCTTGTTGCAGGCGAAGAGAACGGTGGTGTGGTCTTTGTTGCCAAAGAATGTCCCGATTTCCGGGTAGGAATGCTTGGTCAGTTTGCGGCTGAGATACATCGCGATCTGACGCGGCCGGGCGATGGAACGAGACCGGTTTTTGCCGATGATATCCGACGGCTTGATGTTATAGTATTCCGCCACCTTCCGCTGGATTTTTTCGATGGAAATCTCTTTCACCGGTCGTTCGTACAATTCTCCCAGCAAGCGGCCGACGGTTTCCACATCCACCTGCTCGTTGGCGATTTGGGCGTAAGCGGTGATCTTCGCCAATGCGCCTTCCAGTTCTCGGATGGAAAAGCGAATTTTGTTGGCGATATACTCCAGCACCTCATCCGGGATGGCCAGGTCCACCGATTCGCATTTTTGGCGGAGAATCGCCATACGCATCTCGAAGTCCGGCGGCGCGATATCGACGATCAGACCCCACTCGAAACGGGAGCGCAGACGGTCCTCGATCGTGGGAATATCTTTCGGCGGCCGATCGCTGGAGATCACAATTTGCTTTTTTCGGTTATGCAAGGCGTTAAACGTGTGAAAGAACTCTTCCTGGGTGGATTCCTTGCCAGCCAAAAACTGAATATCATCAATCAGCAAGACATCCACATTACGGAAGTTGGCCTGAAAGGACAGGCGTTCATTTCGTTTAATGGCATCGATAAAACTATTTACAAACTGTTCGGCCGAAAGATAGGCAACACTTTTGCTAGGGAACTGCCGCAAAATATTATTGCCAATCGCTTGCATCAGGTGCGTCTTGCCCAAGCCAACCCCCCCGTACACAAAGAGCGGGTTGTAAGACTGGGCAGGTGCCTTCGAAACTGCCAAGGCAGCGGCATGGGCCATCTTATTGCACGCGCCAACCACAAAGGTTTCAAAGACGTAATTCTCATTGATAGGATCGGATTGAATCGCCAACGCCGGTTCAATCCCCGCCGCGGCAGGAGACTTGTCATCCCCCCGGTATTCCGGTCCGGTAATTTGGATCGCGACATTCATTTTGCGATCCAGTAAAAAAGAGAAGACCGAATCCAGCTGGGGCTTAAAATTCTCTTCGATATACTCGCGGCGAAATCCACTGGGTACACCCAGAATCACAGAATCATCTATGCACTCCATGATTCGCGCGTTTTCAAACCAATCATCAAATTCCTCTGCGGGAATCCTCTGTTTGATGATTTCCTCGACCCTTTTCCACAATAACCGTGCATCAATCCCTTCCATAGCCACTGGCATCACCATCTCTTTTCTATTTCCTCCTTTTGGCTCGCATACACAACGGAACGGTTTCACAAGTGTTCCCCACTCTTCTTCAATAAACCACCAATTCCATTCCTCGTTGTTTAACAATACGCCACCCTGCGATGAGCGAACGGACGAACACAACGCGGACCGAGGGACGATACACGTTGCAATAAATTAATACAAAAAAAAGAACACCTCCGCCCACGCCGTGAAGAAAAAATTCACAGCGGTTTGGTTTTTTGATCCTCTCTGAACCCCATACACAAAAATTCAGAACTATTCGACAAACTAATCACAAGGTTATCCACAGGATACTAACAAGTTGAATTTTATTACCTTATGACGTTCACGGCGAATAAGTTTTACCATTCACCGGCCAAGGATTCAATACCCTTCCCTCATCCGATTGGAGGAAAATGAAAATCCAAAGGAATCTAACTCACGGATAAACCGAGCGTTATACCCTGCAAACTTTTTTTTAACTTTTTTTGCATGGATGGAGTTCCTCCACCGTCAGAGGGTAGCCAAACCCCTTGAATCAAAAAATGTTATGGACATTTTCCCCCGACCGAATGCGGAGAGAAGTGAACTAAGTTCAATAAAAATGGAGGGTTAAAGAAACACGATTTTCCCTCCCCCCTCCCCTTCGATCCAAGACTCTGAAAAATCT
>JAVFAP010000421.1:0-4263 GCA_034002445.1 bacterium
CGGTGTCATCTCCTTGACCCGATCCTCTAAAATTTCCGCATTCACCCGCAGGGTTTTGGCGGTAATCTTGCCTTGCAGCGACCGGTACATGGAGTTCGCCACACCGTCAATCTTGTATTCGGTCAGGCGGGAAGCGATCAACTGCAGTTTCGGCATGTTCGCGATCGTGCCAAACTCTTCCAGAAGGTTGTTCATGTAGTTGATGTTCACGTTCAACGATTCCAGATAGTTATCTTCCGCGATCGCATCCTGGGTCGCCAGCAGCAAGGCCGGCGCTTCGGTTTCTAACTTCTTTAGCCGCAGGGCAATCCCTTCGTAATCATTCCCCCGGATCGAGTTCCGTAACCATTGCAGATCCGAAGACAGTTCCCGATACCAGTCATTAAAGTATTTCGGGGCTTCGGCTTCCAAAGCCTGCTGCATGATCTTCGTGACTTCATTGGTCCGCTGCTCGGCCATTTTGTCGATGCTGGCGGGAAGATTTTCGATGGATTCCAATGATTTTTGATAATTTTGGTAGGCTTCGGTGTAGGTTGCCCCATCCTTGCCCGAAAGTGTGGCCAAGGTTGTATTGAAGAGGGTTTCATCTTCGGGAACAATGGAAACCGCGTCCTTCTCTTGATAGGGCCGGAGCATCTGCGCCAGTTGTTTCGCCATCACACCCCGGTTGGTGCTTTCCATCTTGGCAATGGTGCCTCGGGCTACCAGATCCGCGCGATCGGCCGCCGCATAGGCTTCTTTCCAATTCCGGAGAGCCACTTGCTGGTTGAGAACCGTGACGGCATTCATGAGCTGCAGTTTCAGTTCCCGCCCGGTCTGGTCCATCATGTTCACCCCAAGCCAATCCGCCGTTTTTTGCAACTCCAGCGCTTTTTGGCTTAATTCCGAGTTCATGGTGTCCCAAATCTTGGCTTCGTTATCCTGCGCCAGCGCCGCGTAATCAAACGAATCCTTGTATTTCGCTTCCATCAGTTTGATCTGGGCTTCGGACAGGTTGGCCATGGCGTCACGGTACAATGCCGGCGCCCGCATGATGGCGTCTTGAGCATCCAGGCGCTCTTTCATCCCCGTCAGGTCTTGCAGCAACGCCGCGCTGCGTTGTTTCCAGGTTGCATATTCAGCCGCGTCCGCCAATTTGCTGGCTTCTTGGGCCTTGGCATTGGCCACTGCGAAGTTCCGGCTCTTCTGCGCTTCTTCGGCTTCGTTCAACAGAGCCACCGCGCGTTCCATATCGGGCTGGGCAAAATTCAGGGCTTTGGCATTCAAGGCCGAATCGGTCTTTTCCCTGGCTGTATACACCAGGTTGTTGAAGGCCCGGTCCGCTTTCTGAACCAGCGTAACCGACTCTGTATAGGCTTCTTGATTCTTCCCCTGGCTGTTCAGCGCCATCACCAATTCCCGGGCTTTCATCGCATCCGCATAGGCGACAGGGCTCAACTGATGCTGCTCGGCTTGCTTCGCCGCCGCAATCAGTTCATCTGCCTTCCGCAGATTCTGTTCGGTTTGAACCTGGTAGGATTTGGTCTCGGCGCTTTTCGCCGCGGCAATCACCGCTTCCGCCTTTTGAATGGAGGAGAGAAACCGCTTCGCTTCCAAATCGGAAACCGCGCCCGACTTCGCGACGACAGCGCTTCTGTATTGCACTGGCACCCATTCCTCGGCATTCGCTTTCTGGGCGGCAGCCAAAGCCTTATCGGACAGTTCGATATAATCTTCTGCGGATAGAGCCAATTCCGCCATGGCGTCGTTGACAACCGATACCGCCCCTGTCACGCCCGCAATCACGTCTTCATATTGGCCCGCGTTCAGTTTGGAGTTCAGTTCCTGCATGGCGGCATTCGCGGCCCCATACGCTTCCTGAGCGTACTGAGAGCCACCCTGCTTCTGCAGAATGGCGTAAGAAGACTGGACATCCTGCATCGCCAAAGCCGCTTTGCCTCGGCCGGCGGCATCGACGGCCCCTTTGCTGGCCAGAACCAGCTGCTTGGCACCCGAAAACGCCGCCATGAACTGCTGATTGGCAATCAGGGCTTCCACATCCGCAATCGCGTTTTCCACTTTGGCGAGAACCGACGGCGCATATTTCTCGATTTCGGCAGCCCGCGCGGTTTCCAGATTGGCTTGGGCTTCTGCGATCAATCCTTGGGCTTTGGTTCCCAGGGATTGATTCGCCTGCGCCAAGAACGACTTGGCGCTATCCGAACCGGCGATCGCCCCTGCGTAATCTTGGCTATCCAGGCTTTGTTGCCCGGTTTTGATCGCGTCTTCGGCTTGCTTGACGGCAGCATCATATTCCGGTGCGTCCTGCACGCCCAACTGTTTCGCCCGCTCCACCAACGCCCGGGTTTCACGAATGATCTCGGCGGCGGCTTTTTCCTGCGAGGCAACAACCAGCGCGTTGATCGGCTCTTTCACCGTCTCGGCCTGATCAATCACTTCCTGCCATTTATTCTCGCTATTCAGCGTCTTCAGTTCGTCAATTTTGGCGACCACCGCGTTGTATTCATCCGGCACGTGGACATCCGCTTTCAGTTCCTGCGCACGGGTTAACAGATCCTGTACGGCCTGGATCGCATCCGCCGCTTGCGGTTTCACGTGGGCTAGCGCCAAGGATTCGGTGTCCTTTTCCAGAGCAGACGCGTCGGCAATCAGCCCATTCCAGGCCTCTTCTCCGACTTCACGGACAAACTCATCCGCAAGGCGCACCCGGATCTGATCCAGCTTTTCCGCCATCGGATTCACATCCTCTGGGGTCAGATTCGCTCGCGCTTTTTCAATATTGTCATTGGCCTTGGTAAGAATATCCTCGACATTCGCCCGCGCTTCTTCCACCCGTTGCTTTACCGGGCCCACCGCGTCAATCGCGGTCAAGAAGCGGGATTGGGCACTTTTCGCGCTTTCAATCGCTTGTTTATACTCGCCCCCTTCAAACTGTTGCTTGGCGGCGGAAAGAGTCTTTGATGCATCATTGAACTCGTTTTGGGCATAAATAGGCGCCTTTTGGTCCCTGGCATTTTGTTCTTCCTGCTGGGCCAGTTCCAGCGCCTTTTGTGCATCACGTTTAGCACAACCCACTGTCAGAAACAGAGGGATCAATAAAAGACAAAGAATTCGCAACACTTTCGATGTACGCAAAACCATGAAAACATCTCCTCACTCGTTTTCACTTCCTGCAAGCCACTCACCCCGGATTTCCCCAAATCCATCCAGCGGATCCATGCTTCCAGTTTATTGTTATATATTTGAGTTCAATCGCAGAGCCGTCAGCCATGCTGCCTATCTTGTCTCAAGCTCAACTATCCCGCGAAAAGAACAATCATCCATTTCCAATCTACTCGATCGGCACTTCCAGTTCCAGGTGAGTCATCAAGTAGCCTTGCGCTTCGTTCAATTTTAAAAACGTCGCGTGCCATTGCAGCCGTAACTTTTTGTAAAAATCGAAGTGCAATCCCACCATCCCGCGCAGGGTAACCGTATCCGAAAGAAACGGCGTGATGGGCTCGGCTTTCTCGTATTCCTTCCCCAGATATTCCATAACATACTGGTGTCGGCGCGCCAATTGGTTCTTTAACTTGAAAAACTCTTCTTCCTCGTCTTGGGTCACCTGCTTCTCATGAAACGCTTTATCAAACAGCTGATCATAGCGGACCCACATCTCGAGAAATTGCTTTATAATGGAAATTCGATATTCAATTTCTTCTTTTTCTTTTTGATTCCAGGCTGCCATTAGAACTCCATACGACCCACGCCTCACGGCGATCATTATGTTATTTTTCCGTTGCCACAGAGCACGTCTTCCCGCGCAGGGGAGATCCCCTCCGCTTCTACACCTGCTCCTTGTCTTGCTCTTGACGCGCTAGGGTAACTGATTCATCGCCTCGGTGGCTTGCAACTGCCCGCCACCTAAAGCGTCCGCAGCGTTCGTCGCGCGGCCAATGGGGTTAAACCGGCCTGTCTCCTGCCCCTCGCCTGGCTGCTCGATCCCTTCCATCGTCCCTTCCATTCCTTCTTGTGGCGCACGCTGAATCCCAGGCGGTGGGGGCAAGTCCGGCAAATACCCACCCGGCCCCATGGTCACTTGGGACATGGCGCCAAACCCTTCCAGCGATTCAAACATCTGTGGGTCTATGGTTTTGATATACTTTTCGTCATCATACCCTTCAAACCGCGCGATCCGAACCCGCAATCCCTCCAAAATGTCATCCAACTGGCTCTGCCATTCCTGCAAGTTGGTCACCTTGGAATCTAGATCGGAAGAGCACA
>JAVFAP010000422.1:0-4259 GCA_034002445.1 bacterium
TACCCCATCTTTTCGGGAATCGCCGGATTTCAAGCCGATGGCAATGTCCATTGGTTTCATCCCGTGCCGGGGAACCCCAACGACATCGACCTGACAAGTGATGGCCGCAACCTGGTCATCGTCTCGGATAATGGAACCTTTGAAATTGTCCGTCACACCGGCGAACGGGTCATGCACGATCTCCTTCCTCCCTTGCAGGATGTGGATACCCTACCCCAAGCCGATCAATATCTGCTGACATCCCGTCTCGGCAACCAGGTTTTTCTTTACGACAGCCAAAGCAAGGCCAGGCAATATTTTTCTCTGGGATTCGAAGGGCCGGTAGATACAGACCTGCTGCCCAATGGCAACTTTCTCGTTTGCGAAACACCACCCGGCCATTCCGGCCGGGTGCGCGAACTGACCCCTGCAGGCGAAACCGTCTGGTTGTTTGAACGGGATTTAAAACAGCCTCTCGACGCGCTCCGTTTGCCTGGGGATTTGACCGTGATTTCGGATTTTGACAATCACCGCCTGCTCTATGTCCGCAGCGATGGGGCGGTGCAGCGCGAAGTCAAAGGCTTTGACCACCCCGCCAAACTGACTCTTCTGCCCGATGGGGATCTTCTGGTTGCCGACCGAGATCACCGCCAGATTGTCCGGGTCAAACCCGATGGATCAATCACAGTCGTCCGGGCTAACTTAAACTGTGTCCAATCCGCCATTCTTATCCCCCACCAGAATCTCTATGTTTGCGCGATTCACAACCGTTACCCTATCCCCCCCCAATTATCCTCAAAATCAGCGGCGCCCACGGTGCAGCACCCCCTCTTGAAACAGGGGGGAGACCTGCTGGCTTCCCCTCTTGTAGTCTATATTTTGGCCGCGATGTTGGGGCTTGGCGCGTGGCTCTTCCGCCGCCGCCCAAGTCTTGCAGGGATGCTCTTTTTGGGCGTCAATGGATTGGTGCTAGGATGCACGTTTTGGGCTCAATGCCAAGCCCGCGCGGCAGATCCTTACCTTCCAACCTGGCCATTCTGGCTGGGCGCGGGGCTACTACTGGCGTTCGCATTCCGGGAAGCGCGGGATGGAATACTGGATGAATACCCTGCACCTGGAACCAAGGATGCAGGCTATCCCTTCTCAATAAAACAGACGCTCTTCTTTTTGCTCTTCCCCCTATTGGGTGTTCTGTTTCAAGCCTTGCAATACCCCATGTGGCCCGCCATCGGAACGCTTCCCTGGATCTTCCCCATGACAGTTTGGGCGGTGGGGATGGCAGCCTTACTGACCTCATTGTGGAAGCATTCGATTCCCAGTTTGCTGGCAAAAACCCAGATTCGCATCGGCGCGGCTTCATTTGTGATCCCCTGGCTGTACTGGAACAAAGTTGAAGCCTCGCCAACCGAACCGGTTCATCCCTCCCGCGCCTGGGCGAATAGCGCCGTACTGGTTACGCTTGCCATCGCGGCTTGTCTCTACCTGATCCATGCCCCGCACTACCCGACCGATGTGCATGGAGATGAGGGCGAGGTGGCCCTCTTCGCGATGGAAATTCGCGATGCCGGCGTGTGGAATTTCTTCAATCTGGGCTGGTATCATATCCCCTATCTCTTCTACCTGGTTCCTGCCTGGGGGATGTGGCTTTTTGGGGATGATGTAACGGGGATACGAATTGTGGGGGCGTTGATCAGCCTTGCAGCCATCCCCATATTTTATCTATTGGCACGGCGGATATTACAGGATAGCCCCGCCGCATTCGCAACGTTTCTCTTTGCCACTTCGGGATATTTCGTCCATTTCTCCCGCATGGGCATTGGGTACAACCAGGCGATCCTTGTCATCGTCCTGCTGCTCTACTGTTTGGTGCGTGGGGTTCAAGACCAATCGTCACGCTGGCTGGGTGGCGCGGGGATGATCAGCGCGATCGGCTGGCTCTCGTACCAGGCGGCCCAGATCGGCGCCCCGCTGGCGTTGGCATCGATAGGCGCGCTGTGGCTGCTGCGGATCGTGTCCTGGCGTACCGCGGTCCGCCATACCACGGTATTTCTGCTTGCCTTCTGGGTTACGATTTCTCCCCTGCTTGGGAATTTCGCCATTGATCCATCCGCGGCGCTTTCGCGCGCTTCCAGCGTATCGGCGTTTACGCCGCAAGGCCGGGAGTTAATGTACCGCGGCAATGATCAATCCCTCTCGTTTCCCGCACTGCTGGCGCTCCAAACCAAGCGAACCTTGCTCAGCCCCCTCACGGAGCGCGACCGCAGCCCCTACCTGGTCAATCCCCACAGTGGAGGGATACTGGATACCATCCCGGCAATTGGCTGGTTCAGCGGCTGTCTGCTGTTTTTCCTTGTAGGCTGGAGTAAGCGGCCCTGGACATGGATGGTTTTGTTCTGGACAGGATTGATCTTTCTTTTTGGCTGTATCCTCACCAACAGCGCGCCGCCCTACCAACGGCTTACGGTGGTGTATCCCCTGCTCATTTTGCCCAGCGCGGCCATGGTGTATGGCCTGGTAAAGCACTGGGGCCGCCTGCTTCCCCTGCCGGATGGAGTGGGACGCCTAGGTTTGTGTCTGTTCGCGGCGCTCTTGCTGATTCTCAGCGGCCATCGCTATTTTCGGACCATTCAATCAGTGCCCCAAATGGTGGACGAGTGGACCCGAGTCGCCCGCTATCTGCAAACAGTGGAAGAGACACACTATGTGTATTTCCTGGGCCCACCCTCCGTCTCGATCAACTATGGCACAATCCGCTTCCTCGCACGCGAGCTGCAAGGGGAAGATATTCAAGAGCCCGGTATCTTTCTAAAAACCCCGGTCAAGCGGAAAGGCGCGGTAAGTTTTGTCCTGGTTCGCGGCAACCGAACGCACTTGCCCGCCTTGCGTGCCCTCTACCCCGGCGGGATCGAGAAAAACTACTACAATAGCGAGGGAGGGTCGCCCTTCACGGTGTATGAAGTAAGTTTGTGAATGGATGCAGACGTGGAGTTCGCCAAGAGTTGCATACTGCGTTATTACGCAGTGAAGACCTGGTACGCAAAGGGGTGGGCAACCTCACATTCGCTCACTTTGAGCCCACCTTCCAATACACCCTACAGTAGGACCTTACAGTTTCTGAACATTAGGAGTCATGGTCCAAGATTTTTCTCACCCGGACAGCCAGATCGTGGTACGAAAAGGGCTTTTGAATAAAATGAACACCTTCATCCAAAACCCCATGATGTGCAATTACATTGGCTGTATACCCTGACATGAATAAAATGTCGAGAGAGGGAAAGTGTGTTTGCAGTTGGCTGGCTAATTCCCGGCCATTCATCCCTGGCATTATAACATCAGTGATCAAGAGATCGATCCGGTCCATGGATTGAGCGAGAGTCAGGGCTTCTCCAGGATCTTGCGTGCCATGGATTTGATAGCCCAATTGTTCCAGTATCGTCTCCGTCATAACCAAGATTGCTGGATCGTCTTCTACAATCAAAATCTTTTCCTGATTTCCTCGCGAGACCGTTGCAATATCATCTTCTTCTTTCTTCCATTCCTTTTCGTCGCATTGGGGGAAAAAGAGCATAAAGACAGATCCATGGTCCACTTCACTGGTCACATGGATAAAACCGTGATTTTGTTTCATTACTCCATAGACTGTTGCCAGGCCCAAACCTGTCCCCTGCCCCAGTTCCTTGGTTGTGAAAAAGGGCTCGAAAATTTTGGAGAGAGTTTCCTTGCTCATTCCGCAGCCGGAATCACTCAGAGTCAAACAGACAAACTGTCCTGGCTGAAAGTCTGGATTTCCGTCGCAAAAATCTTGATCGAACGAACAATTGCTGGTTTGGATGGTGATCTTTCCGATGCCATCGATGGCATCCCGTGAAATGACACATAAATTGGCCAATATTTGATCGATTTGGCTGGGATCTATCTTGATAGGGGCCAAGCCAGGACCTGGCTGCCAGATGAGTTCAATATCTTCACCGATCAAGCGTTTCAGCATCTTGAGCATCGATTCGATGGACTCATTTAAATCAAGAACAGTGGGCATGCTGGTTTGTTTCCGAGCGAAAGCCAATAGCTGACGTACCAAGTTGGCGGAGCGGTCGGCGGCGTGCCGAATTGAGATATTGTCAATTGTTGTGGATGAGAAAATGAGCCTATCCACGAAATTTTCTTATTAAGCCGCTTTGCTTGCTTTGAATTCTCTCTCTCCGTCTGGAAAAAGAATGCCTTCCAAGACCAAGGGCAAGAGAGTATGTCCATTGAGTTTACGCCAATGTTTTTGCGCTTCC
>JAVFAP010000423.1:0-4255 GCA_034002445.1 bacterium
ATTTCACCGTAAGCAATTCTTGGAGAGTGTGCGCCGAACCATACGCTTCCAACGCCCAGACTTCCATTTCCCCAAGACGCTGACCCCCAAATTGCGCTTTCCCTCCCAACGGCTGCTGGGTAACCAAGGAATAGGGCCCGATCGAGCGGGCATGCAACTTGTCATCAACCAGGTGGTTCAGCTTGAGCATATAAATTTTGCCCACGGTAATTTGTTCTGTGAATGGTTCCCCGGTCCGCCCGTCATAAACCGTTGTCTTCCCGGATTCGGGAAGCCCCGCCATTCGTAAAAACTCTTTGACATCGCTTTCCTTGGCGCCATCAAAGACCGAGGTGGCGATGTGCAAACCCAGTTTATCGATCGCCCAGCCAAGGTGGGTTTCAAACACCTGACCGACGTTCATCCGGGAGGGAACCCCCAGGGGATTGAGAATGATATCCACCGGGGTGCCATCTTCCAGATAGGGCATATCTTCCACTGGAACAATTCGGGAAATAACCCCTTTGTTGCCGTGGCGGCCTGCCATCTTATCCCCGATGGAGAGCCGTTTTTTCTTGGAGATGTACACCTTGACCATCTTCAAGACTCCAGGCGAGAGATTGTCCCCGGACTTGATATATTCGACCTGCTTGTCACATTGCTGGACAATGTCTTCCAGTTCTTCATTGAACTGCATCCGCAGCAAGTCCAAACTGGAATGATCGGTGATACTCAGTTCCCGAACATCCACTTCTTCGCTGAGCTTCATCAACTCATTCCGGGTCACTTTGCGGCCTTGGGCGAACAATACTTCCCCGGTGGCAGGATGCAGAACATCCCCCGGCAATTCTTCCGCCATCAGAATTCGGTAGACACGCTCGACCCATTCTTCGTTGGTGTCGTTGACCTTTTGATCGCGTTCGGTTAAGAGGCGCTTGATCGCTCGGTCATCTTCCGCGCGGCTGCGGCCTCCCCGCATCTTGCGGGAGAACACCTTGACATCAACAACCCACCCTTCGGTCCCCGGTGGCGCTTTCAAGGAAATATCCTTGACATCCTCGGCCCTCTTCCCGAAGATGGCGCGCAGCAGTTTTTCGACGTTGGAAGTCTGCACTTTGCCCTTGGGAGAAATTTTACCCACCAGAATATCACCGGGCCGGACAGGCGCACCTACACGGATCACACCGTTTTCATCCAGGTTTTTTAACGCATCATCCCCGACATTGGGAATATCGCGGGTGATTTCTTCTTCTCCCAATTTGGTATCGCGGGCTTCGACTTTAAATTCTTCGATATGGATACTGGTAAAAACGTCTTCACGGATCAGGCGTTCGCTGACGACGATCGAGTCTTCGAAATTTGCGCCTTCCCAGGACATGAACGCGCAGAGCACGTTCTTGCCCAGGGCGATTTCCCCTTTATCCGTCGCGGGGCCATCCGCAATGACCCAACCTTCGTCCACCCGCTGTCCCGCACGGACAATGGGTTTTTGGTTGATACAGGTATTTTGGTTGGAGCGGATGAATTTCTGCAGACGGTATTCATCCACGTCCTTATCGGTCATGGGATCATCCGGCCGAACGATAATTTTTTCCGCCGAAACATATTCAACCACCCCCGGACGCCGCGCGACCGCCACAACGCCAGAATCCTTGGCCGCCTTGTACTCGACTCCCGTCCCCACCAAGGGGGCTTCGGTTTTGAGGAGAGGGACCGCTTGGCGCTGCATGTTGGATCCCATCAAGGCCCGGTTCGCGTCATCGTGTTCCAAAAACGGAATCAACGCGGAGGAGATGGAAACCAACTGCAATGGCGACACGTCCATGTAATTGACTTGTTCCGGGGCAACACGGGGATAATTTTCACGATACCGTGTCAAGACAAGATCCCTGACAAATTTTCCCTGGGCATCGATCGGGGCGTTTGCTTGGGCGATGATGCAATTATCCTCATCATCTGCCGACAAATACTCGATTTTCGAGGTAACCTTCCCGTTCTTGACCACCCGGTATGGGGTTTCGATAAACCCAAATTCATTGATCCGGGCAAATGTGGACAGACTGGAGATCAGCCCAATGTTCGGCCCTTCCGGGGTTTCGATCGGGCACACCCGGCCATAGTGGGTATGGTGAACGTCACGGACTTCGAAACCCGCACGTTCCCGGTTCAACCCGCCAGGCCCCAGGGCGGAAAGACGACGCTTATGGGTCAATTCCGACAGGGGATTCACCTGATCCAAGAACTGCGAAAGCTGGCTGCGACCAAAGAAATCGTTAATCGCCGTGGTGATCGGCTTGGCATTGAGCAGATTTCTCGGCATGACGTTTTCCAGGTCGAGAATCCCCATCTTCTCACGCACGGTTCGTTCCATACGGGCGAGGCCCACCCGAATCTGGTTTTCCAAGAGTTCCCCGATGGTTCGAACCCGGCGGTTGCCTAAATGGTCGATATCATCGGAAGTCCCATCTCCCCGGTTCAGTTTGAGAATGTAGGTAATCACACCCACAATATCTTCGGGGGTGAGCGTCACTTCTTCCTGATCCACCGCCAGGCCCAGTTTTTTGTTGATGCGGTAGCGACCGACACGGGATAAATCATACCGGCGGGCTTTCGCAAAGAGATTTTCAAAGAGAGAAATTGCGTTTTTGGGCGCTGGGGGCTCGCCAGGCCGCAAGGTTTGATAAATTTCGCCCAGGGCGGAGTCGCGATCCGTTGTATTGTCTTTCAACAATGTATTACGGATCATATTGAAATCGCGCGAATCCCCATCGACAACCGTGACCGAGACCACTTTCATCTCCATCAGTTTATCGACAATGGCTTCCGTGATTTCGGTCCCCGCTTCCAGAACGGTCGAATTGGATTCTGGCTCGATACAATCCCGAAACGCCACCATCCCCACCAGCATGTTGCGATTGCGGGAGGAGACCTTCACCTCTTTGCATTTAATAAAGAGGTTCATGATTTCATCATCGCTGGAATACCCAAACGCCCGCAACAAAACCGTACAGGGCAATTTGCGGCGCCGATCGATGATGACGGACAACACGTCATTCAGATCATTCTCAAATTCCAGCCAGGCCCCCCGGTTGGGAATAATACTGCCCTGAATCAGACGCTGCCCGCTATGGTGCAGTTCCACATTGAAGGTCGCTCCAGGTGAACGGTGCAGCTGACTGACAACCACCCGCTCCGCGCCGTTGATCACAAAGGTCCCCCGCTCGGTCATCAGGGGAATATCCCCCAGATAGATATCCTCTTCCCGGATATCGATGATCTCGCCTTCTTCGTCCTTGTCCTTCCCACCACTACGGACAACCAGCCGGACTTTGATTCGGACAGGTGCCGCAAACGTCAGCCCCCTGTCAATGCACTCCATTACGTTGTATTTTGGACGCCCTAGGGTATAGTTGACAAATTCCAATGCGGAGTTGTCACGCCCCTTGACAGGAAAAATGGAACTGAAGGCCTGCTGCAACCCTGTCATGGTCCGCTGCGAGGGCAACACATCCTGCTGAAGAAATTCTCGGTAGGATCGCTGTTGCGTCTCGATCAGATCGGGCATGTCGATGACGGCTTTTATTTTGGCAAAACTCTTCCGTTCCCGCCATGGACACGTAGCAGTGGACGCTTTTGTCATTGACCTTCTCCTCTGATCGAATAGTTTATAAATAAAGAAATTATGGTATCCAACATTTCACACGAAATTTTACCGGCACGCCTGCACAAAAATCTACACGCTATTCATACGACGCCCGTTCTAACTCCATTACACTTCAAAACGAAGGGAATCCGCTGACTCTCCCCAAGCGGTTCCAGGCCAGGTAAACCAACGACTAGGGCGAGATAAAGGAGGGAAATAATTAGACTTAGAGATTAACCAATCATGTGAGGAAGGGGACAAAAAGATCCCCCAACACTGGCCCAGCACTTTGTGGTTCATATGCATTTTATTTAGGTAGGTAATAATCTTGAATCCGTGATCGATCTCGTTAATCCAGTCAAAAGGTGTATTCTAAGCAGACAACAGGGACTTGTCAAGGGATTTTTTCATTTTTTTGTATCTTTTCTCCGCTCCCACTGTATCGCTTTGTTCCTCCCATGCCTTCCCGTTCGCCGCTGTCAAGTCCTGCATCCCTTCCCTTTCCCGCCTCCAAGTCTGCTACATCTCACAGGCCGGATTGCCCGCTGCGCTGGACAAACCTAAAAAAGGGCCACCCTTGCGGGTGGCCCCTTCGAATTGCACAAAATCCAAACTCTATACCGCGTCCTTGCT
>JAVFAP010000424.1:0-4234 GCA_034002445.1 bacterium
GTCTTCGATCGTCTTGCTTTTTTTGCGAAAAATTGAGACCTGTCGGCAGAGCTCGATCTGGGTTTTAACGCCCAGCTCCGAGCCGATGATGGTAGCAAGAATTTGCTCGTCCGCCGCGACATATCCCCCTTGGATGACTCCCTTGCTTTCATCCAAGATAATTTTTCCTTTGGCAATGACGGTGGATTGGGTGATCGGTCCGTTCACATAAATATTTCCATTGGCTTCCACTGTGGCGTTATTGATAAACTTGACCGTGATATCCCCACCCGCCTTGATCTTGGCTTTATCGTCTCCTTGAACGCCGCCGTCAATAAACAGGTTTCCCCCGACATCGAGGATCGCACCCTCTACCAGCCCACTGATATGTAAGTCCTGCCCTGCCCGTACTTTAAAGTCGGTCATGACTTCCCCTGTGATGATGACCGATTCGTCAAAGTTTATATTCCCCGTTTTGAAGGACACGTTGCCCTGGACGGTATAGGTGGGACTGATCGAAACTTTTTCGCCATCCTTACATACCACCCCGCTTAAAGCGGCGGTCATCTCCGTGCCGTCTTCGCTGATGCGGATCCCTTTTCCAGCAGGGAATTTGGCCGGCTTCCCTGGGGTCGGAGCGAGGTCTTCTCCCAGGATCGTTTTCCCATAAGCGCCGTCCGTTGGGGGAAGGAGTTGTGCAAGTAATTGATCTTCATTGACTTGCAGAACATGGTGCCGGTCTTTGAAATTGATTCTTCCCTTTTTCTCCACCAATTGGCTGCCATCCAATATGCTCAGATCGATCGCCCAGTCGATGCTGCCATCTTCACCGGCGATCGGGGGCATCCCTTCTGCGACTGTTACTTTTTGGTTGTACAGATTTTTCTCGAAGATGGATTGGATGGCCTCCGGAAGGGCATGGTCCATCTTAATTCCATTCCGTTGAAGGAATTCCAGAACAATCTCTGGAGTATATTGTTCCGCATGGAGAACATCCACCTCCAGAGTGGCATGCATGTGATCGGGTGCGAGAGTCAGAGTCAGCCCATCTCCAAGGGACAGGTTTGGCATGTTTTCGTCCGGTGAATCGGGGGAGGGTGGATGGAAATCCATCTCATTTTTATTCATCACCATTACCTTTCTCTTCATCCAAAAACCCATCAAAAAGATCTATCAATCGTTTTGATCCTTATGATTCATTCAAAAACCAGGTAAAATTAGAATAGAGTATTCTTGTGTAAACTCTGAAGTCCGGTATCATATCTTGAGTTCCTGTACTCATTTAATACGGCAAGCCGCCTCTATATTATCAACGGAGTTCATTATAATGGTTATTCTATCTGATTTACGAATTAATTTGATGGTATTGTGTGTAGTTTGTCTTTTCTTTTCAGGATGTTCGAATCAAGAAATTCGAGATTTACAAGCCTCGGTTCAACGGCTCGATACCCGCGTGCAATCGTTTCAACAGGTGACAGCCAATGACACGGCGGAAACCGCCTCTTCTTTAGGGCAGATGACACAGGAGATGAGCAACGCGTTCCGGGATATTCGCTATGCCCAATCGAACCTCTCCACCCAAACCCAGAGCCTGGCGAATCGTCTTGCGACCATGGAGGCCGAAGTCGAATCGCTCAAAACCCGGATGGGTCGCCTGGACAACTTCTCCTCTTCCTCGGCCCAGGAAACCCTGGTCTTGAAACAAAACCAGGAAACCACCCAGAAGCAGATTAATAATGTTCTCTCTAATTTACAACAGGATATCGTCAAATTGCAACAAGAAAATGCAAATTTGCGAAGTTCTGTTTCAAGTATCGACTCCTCTCAGAAATCCCTTTCCAGCCGGATCGAATCCATGCAAGCGAACAATCAGGAAGTCTTTCGAAAGATTTTGGCTGAATTGGGCGCATCCTCGGGTGGAGGCGGGGCGGCAGCCGAAAATCGTACACAAAATGCGTCTGGAAACGTCCATACGGTGCAGCCGGGGGATACTCTTTCCAAAATTGCGGTAAAATATGGTGTCGATGCAAAGGAACTGCAACGGATCAACGGAATCGATGATCCATCCAAGATTCGGTTGGGCCAGAAAATTCGTATCCCCTGAGCGTGACTTCATTGCGGGGAGCCACGTACAAGGAATGGATTGTGCAGCCCCTCTTGGGTGGAATTGAGTGGGTATCCCTGTGGAACATAAGACGAATGGATTCAATTTGATGAAGAGAAAAAGGAAATTAGTCGTATGATTGGGCATTTAGGGTCCTTGCTGGCAGTCAATCAGATCGGAGTCGCGATCCGAAGCGTGGAAAACAGCACGTTTCTGGGGTTATCGATCTATATCGCCTTGTTTTTGTTATCGATCGTATCCTGGACGATCATCATTAAAAAACTGGTCGATTTACGGGCGGAAAAACGGAAGGCGCTTGAGTTCCGCCGGTTGTTTAACGATTTGGAAGGGAATATTGTTTCGCTCTCGCATGAAGGTATTTTGCCGGGCAACAGCCCCGCCCGCCTTTTTGTTTCGGCGTATGAAGAACTGCGGCTGTGGGCAACCCTGGACCGGGACCGCAATCGCATCGTCGCCGAACGCAATGTGATCCCTGCCTTGGAACGGACCCTGGACCGCTCCATCGAGACCGAAAAGCGGCGCTGGGAGCGGGGAACCACCATGTTGGCGACCATTACCAACGCCTCCCCCCTGCTTGGGCTGCTGGGGACCGTCTGGGGGTTGTTCATCAGTTTCCAGGAAATGAGTATGTCATCCAACGCCAGTTTGACCACGGTCGGCGCGGGGATCTCCGAAGCGCTGCTGACCACGGTCGCGGGCTTGATTGTCGCCATTCCCGCCTTGTTTGCACATAACGCCATTTTGCGGGCAGTGCGGAATATCGAGAACGATTTGGATGGATTCGCGATGGAAATTATCAACCACTTTGACCGCCAGGTCTTGGTGATTCCCGCAGCCGAACGGCAGCCCAATCGCGTGGTCCCAAGGAAAAAAGCCAGTGTCTCTTCGTAAAGTCCGTTATCGTACCGAGCCTTTGGCCGAGGTCAACATCACCAACTTGATCGACGTGGTTATGGTGTTGTTGATCATGTTTATCCTGGTCTCCAATTTTGTGACCACCGGGCTGCATGTCACGGTGCCCCAGGTTCGCTATGTCGAAGCGACGGGGAAAGAGCAAATTGTTGTTGGGGTGGATGCGCTGGGCAATTTTACCCTGAACGAGAAAATGGTGAACGAAGAAGAGATGGCGCAAGGCTTGGCGGAACTGAAATTGGTCCATCCTGAAGAGTCGATCTACGTTCACGCGGATGCCAAAGCACTCTATGAAACCATTGCCAAGGTCATCTCCAGCGCCCGTGAGGCTGGGTTTAACCAGGTCAATTTGCCCATGCAGCAGATGCCGACAGACCGGCGGTAAAAGTTGATGCCATCATGAGCGATCGGACGTGTTTTATTCTGTCTTTCCTGTTTCACATGGGTTTGATCTCCTATTTCCTGATCACGCCCAAGCCCCGGCAGTGGATCTCGCCGTCCTATATTCCGGTCGCGATTTCCCAAGTCATGCCCCAACCCGAGACGATCGCCCAAAAAGAGCCGGAACCCAAGAATCCCGTCCCCAAACCCAAGCCGGAAGAAAATACCATTACTCATATGCGGACACCCCGGCCTACACTCGCTCCGACAGAAAAACCGACGCCAACACCCAAGCCGTCACGAACGCCCTCGCCGACGCCGACCCCAACGTTTACACCCACCCCAACCCCGAAGAAACTAACGGATGAGACAATCAATCGGATCAAGGATCTGTTGAAGGAAACTCCGACGCCGCAGCCGAAGAAGACGCCCACGCCGAAACCGACACCCAAGCCGACGAGCAAACCGACGCCGGCACCGACCCAAAAACCGACACCCATCGTGATCGATGCGGGGCAAGTGGATATTACCAATCTCGTAACGCCAGGCAGCACGAGTTCCAATGTGGCTTCGCAGTATCAGTTTACAATCCAAGGAGGAGATTCCAACTTTGATTTTTCTCCGTATGCCGGTATCCTGTCCAATATCTTGCAGCAAAAGTGGCGGGCGCCCACGGTTATGCGGCCCGCTGCGCAAGAATATGTCACGGTGGTTTCGTTCACGGTGAGCCGGATGGGTGTGATCACCAATGTGAAAATCGAAAAAGAGTCTGGTTGGCCATTAATGGACCAGACCGTCCTTGAGGCCATTCAGATGGCCAATCCGGTCACACCATTG
>JAVFAP010000425.1:0-4221 GCA_034002445.1 bacterium
ACCTGTTGCAGGGCGCGCTGCCGCGCCGCGAACGCCCGGCACAGCGGGCAATCCCGGCCATGCTCGGCCAGGAGGGTTTCCATCGTTTCCAGCCCGAACTGCTCTTGGTACGCTTGGCATATCTTATCCATAATGAATCCCCGCTTTTTGTAGGACTGGCTTCAAGGCCAATTGCAGGCTTTGACGTGCCCGAAACAGGCGCGATTTCACCGTCCCCAGATTGGTGTTTGTAATCTGGGCGATTTCTTCGATCTCCAGGCCCTGATATTCACGCAGAATAAAGGTGTCGCGAAAGAGAACATCCAGTTGCGCCACGGCATGGGCGATCTCGTTTTCCAACTCGTTTTCCCACGCCTGGTCCCTGGGGATGGGATTCAGCGCGAGGAGGGTGCTGGAAGGCTCTTGGTCCAGACGTTTCCCGTCCATCCGGCGCAGTGTATCGATGCATAGGTTGCGGCCCAGGGTAAAGAGCCAGGTGGTAAATGACGCCTTGGCAGGGTTGAATTTCTGCAGTTGCTGGTAGGCCTTCAAAAACGCTTCTTGCCCAATCTCCTCGGCCAGTTCACGGTTTTGCAGCATCCGGTAGAGATAATCCAGCAGCCGGGGCCGGAGTTCGCGAACGATCTCCGCATAGGCCCGGGTTCTACCCTCCCGGCACTCGTTTACCCAATGGTCCAGACTCATCAGCCCTCGGCGGTTTGAAAAAATGAACGTTGTTTTTATCCTCTTATACGCAAGAGGAAAACGGAAGGTTCCCCGGTTTTTACATAACACGCAAAAAAGACAAAAAAGGCGTACAGAAAAATCCATACGCCTTTGTTGATTGAGGAATTGTTCGAGAAGTTTAGTCCAAGTTCACCAGCAAGCCATGATCTTTCAGATATTCTTTCACCTGGCGAATGCTGAACGTGCGGAAATGGAAAACCGAGGCGGCCAACAACACATCCGCGCCCCCTTTGACGACGGCTTCATAAAAATGCTCCAGCGTTCCCGCCCCACCCGAGGCGACAACAGGCAAATCGACCGCATCCGAGATCGCGCGGGTAAACTCCAGGTCGTATCCTTTCAGAGTCCCATCGCCGTCCATACTGGTGGGGAGAATCACACCGGCGCCCAAGGCTTGGCATTGTTTCGCCCATTCCACCGCGTCCTGCCCCACAGGCTTCGTCCCGCCGGAGACCACCAGTTCGAAGCCCGAAGGCATATCGGGATTACGGCGGGCATCAATCGCCACCGTGATTTTTTCGGACCCAAACGCCTGGGCGGCCTCTTGGATCAAACCAGGATGTTTCACCGCCGCGCTGTTCATCGAGACCTTTGTCGCCCCGGCGGCCAGCACATCCTCGATATCGTTCATCGAGCCAATCCCCCCACCGACCGTCAAGGGAATGGTGAGAACCGAGGCCACATTCTTCACCCATTCCAGCCGGGTAGTTCGGTTTTCCACGGTCGCGGCGATGTCCAGCATGGCCAGTTCATCCGCTCCTTCCGCCTGGTAGAAGGCCGCATTTTCCACCGGATCGCCGGCATCGCGTAAATCGACAAAATTCACCCCTTTGACAACCCGCCCATCCTTCATATCCAAACAAGGCATGATCAAGACTGCACTCATCGTGATTCCTTTCTCCACCCAGGGATCTCCCTGATTTATTCTCGTCACCGCATAAACGCTTCAACGTTTTCTATTGTGCCAGAAACATGCGGGAATTCAATCTAAAGCGCGGAACAAAGTCCCGCCATTCCACAGAACCCAATTCAGCAGGAGGAACTCGTTCCCTCCCCTATTCCGCACTCTTTTACCGGAGATGGTCTCCGCCGAGGAACTCGGCCTTTTTTGTTCGGTTCCCTCTGACTATACTCATCCAAAAACAAAAGAATTTTCACTCCGTTATGAGAATCCTATTCGTCAACCATACCTTTCCCCCCGAAAGTTTGGCGGGGTCGGAGGTCTATGTATTCCACACCGCCCGCGAGTTACAGCGGCGTGGTCATGCCGTGGCTGTGTTCTACCGCCATGCGGACGCCAACGACGAAGAATACGCTGTTAAAGAAGACTCCTACGCGGGGATTCCGGTGTATAAAATCAACCATACCTACCGGCACGTACGGTCTTTTCAATCCATTTACATCAATCCCATCATCGCGGCCAAGTTTGGCTACCTGTTGCGGGAATGGAAACCGGATGTAATCCACTTCAATCACACCACCAACCTCTCGATGTCCCTGGTTTCCGAAGCGAAAGCCTATGGGGGCGCGGTGATCTATACCTTGCACGATTACTGGCTGCTTTGCCAGCGCGGGCAATTGCTGCGGCGGGATCTCTCCCTCTGCGAGGGCCCCAGCGCGGCGGAATGCCGCTCGTGCCTTTCGCTGCAAGTCTTAAAAGGCCGTCCCCAGCGCTGGGCGGGCCGCCTGCTGCACCTGGGACAGCGCAAGACGGCCAATCTACTCCATGATCTGCGCCGACTGCGCGGGGCAACCATCACCACGCCAGACCCGGTTTTTGTCCGCTTGCAGTCATTCGGAATGGGGGATGGAGAGAACGAGACCCTCCAAGCCCATCCGCCCGCGGAAATCCGCTATGCCCTGCGATTACCCCAGGCGGCCTGTCTTCGAACCGCCATCGGGATGCATCCACATACATATCATCAGGAAGGCGGCGGAGTGCATTTCGAAGTGATTCGCAACGGGGAATGCTTGTACTCGGCTTTGTTGAATCCCAAAACCAATCCAGGGCATCAAGGCTGGCATCCAGTAGAAATTCCATTAGAGCCCAGCCCGGACTACAAGGATCATCTGATCCTCCGCACCCGCGCCGAACAGGAGACGAATATTCACTGCACCGCCGGCTGGCGCAGGCCTGCGATCGAGCCCGCTGTTGTATCTGTCCCAGCCCTCCCAGCGCCTCGCTACAGAATGGTCAAAGAATTGCTCCGGCAGGCCGCCCTGGGGGTGGCGGATGGGCTGGCCGCCTTTTCACCCCAAGCCGCGGAAGCCATTGCCCACCGCCAGGCATGGGTGCAAAGGGTGTTTCAAGAGGTCGATGTCTTCATCGCCCCATCCCGCTTTTTGCTGGATCGCTATACCCGCCACGGCCTCCCCGCGGATAAAGTCCGCTATTCGGATTATGGCTTTGTCATCCCAGCCCCATCTCAACCCAAGCCCGTGCGCAAGCCGCTCGTCTTCGGGTACCTGGGCACCTGGATTCCATCCAAGGGGGTGGAAGTGGCGTTACGGGCTTTTCAATCCATCGATCCGGCGGAAGCGAAACTGTTGGTGTATGGATTTTACCCTGGCGGGTATGAAGGCTACCCCGATTACGACAAAACCCTCAAGGCCCTCGCGGGTTCCGCGGTGGAATTTCGGGGGAAATACAACCCCCAGGAGGTTTTCACGATCCTGGCCGAGTTTGACGCGCTGATCATGCCGTCCATCTGGTTTGAAAATTCTCCATTGACCATCCACGAAGCCTTTTTGGCCCGGGTGCCAGTCATCACCTCGGCCCAGGGCGGGATGGCGGAATTGCTCGAAGAAGGGGGGGGCGCGCTTTTCACCCCGCGCGATCCCAACGCCCTGCGCCAGGTCATCGAAGATGTGATCGCAGAGCCCGCGCGGATCGAGTCGTGGCGTGGCACCATCCCCGCGGTTAAATCCATCCCCGAGCATGGGGATGAATTGCTGGCCCTGTACCAGAGCCATAGCAAAAATTTGTAATCCTAATCACAATAAATTGATGAATGACCATGGAGAATGGGGAAGCCTATGAAAACCAAGCCTGTTTATGAAGCCGTCTACAATGCCTTTGCCGATATCTATGACGAGGTGATGCGGGATGTCGATTACGCCAGCTGGGCCCGGCATATCATCAATCTGGCCGACCGCTTTGAGATTCAAGTCGATAAAATTCTGGAACTGGCGTGCGGAACCGGCAGCCTGGCCATTCATCTCGCTCAGTTGGATTTCGCCATCACAGGGATCGACCGTTCGGAAGCGATGCTGCACCATGCCAAGGAAAAAAGCCGGCAAGAAGGGGTGTCGATCCCATTCCATGCCGCCTCGATGCAGTCCTTTTCGTCGGTAAGCCTGGATCAGGATTTCGACTTGATCCTCTGCTTGTATGACAGCCTGAACTATCTTTTGAACGAGGAAGATATCCACGCCACCTTCCAAGAGGTCACGACCCATCTGCGGCCGGGCGGGGCGTTCATCTTCGATGTGACT
>JAVFAP010000426.1:0-4197 GCA_034002445.1 bacterium
AAAGAAACGCCAAGTGGAAAAAGACCAGCGCTTTGACCGTCTGGACCGATTCCAGCGGATTCCCCAAAAAAGGTTGTAATTTTTGCAGGGTTAAAATGCTGACCGACATGGTCATCAACAAAAAGACGCGCCGGGTGCGGGGGGGGGCATCGAAATAGCGGTAGATCCAAGCGGCGAGAACAAAGAGCAACCCCAAGTGAAAGAGGCTGAAAAAGAAAATCCATATAAATTTATTGGATGTGATATCCTGCCCCATGACCTGCCGCAGGATAAACGCCGGGGTGAATAAGTACAAACAAATGGCCCCGACCGAGTGATCGTCGATCTCATGGAGCACGCGGGCCAAAACAAAACCCAAAGCGGCGATGAGCAGGGGGGAAAGAATTTCGAGAATAACCATATCCAGATCAGCCAATACGATTCCGCAGGTTTTTTTGCATAAAATACCACGATTCCCTCTGCTTGAAAATACCCTTGCGGTTGGGAAACCTCAACCGATCAGCCGTAGGGCCTGATTCAGAACCGCGGGGAAACACATTGAAAGTTGATGCATCTGAAATACACTGAAGGGATGCGCGGATGCGCGGCATCTCTGGATTGGACTGATCGCAACCTATCATGAAAAACATCATCATTCACGGCGCCAAGGAGCACAACCTCAAAAACATCGACCTGGAACTGCCCCGAGATCAACTGATCGTCTTCACCGGCGTCAGTGGCTCGGGGAAATCATCCCTGGCTTTCGATACCATCTATGCCGAGGGGCAAAGGCGCTATGTGGAATCCCTCTCCGCGTATGCCCGCCAATTTTTGGGCCAGATGGAAAAACCCAAGGTCGACTTCATCGGCGGTTTATCCCCAGCGATATCCATCGAACAAAAAAGCACCAGCAAAAATCCCCGTTCCACCGTGGGGACGGTGACCGAGATTTACGATTACCTGCGCCTGCTCTACTCCCGCTGTGGTGACCCCTATTGCCCCCATTGCGAGATTCCCGTGGGCTCCCAATCCGTGGACCAGATCGTGGACCGGATCATGGAACTGCCCGCAGAAACCCGCTTCATGATCCTCGCTCCCAAGACCCGCGAGCGCAAGGGAGAATACAAAGACCTGTTCGACGAGGCGCGGAAAGAAGGCTTTGTGCGCGTGCGGGTGGATGGCCATGTCCTGAGTTTGGAAGAAAAAATTGCGTTGGACAAAAAACTGGCGCACACGGTCGAGATTGTCATCGACCGGCTGGTGATTAAGCCGGATATGTTTTCCCGCTTGGCCGATTCGGTCGAAACCGCTCTGCATCACGGCGATGGGATGTTGCTTGTCGCCATCCCCGGGAAGCCGGATACGATGTACAGTGCCAAAAACGCCTGCCCGCAGTGCGGTCTCTCGTTTGAAGAACTCACCCCCCAGCATTTCTCCTTCAACCATCCCATCGGAATGTGTCCGGATTGTGAGGGGTTGGGACGTAAACTGGAACTGGACCCCAATCTGATCATTCCCGACCCCTCCCGTTCCATTGTGGATGGCGCGATCGTTCCCTGGAAGAATGTGTTTCAAAACACGGACTCCCGCTGGTCTTTTTTTACTCGTAAACGGTTGGAAGACTTTGCCAAAAAACACAAGATTGACCTGACCAAGCCTTGGAATAAATTATCCCAGAAAGCCCGCA
The DNA here is from genome assembly GCA_034002445.1 of bacterium. Lineage (GTDB taxonomy): Bacteria > Hinthialibacterota > Hinthialibacteria > Hinthialibacterales > Hinthialibacteraceae > JAVFAP01. Next base: position 1,667 of record JAVFAP010000426.1, read on the forward strand.
CCCTGATTCTGCACGGCGATCAAAGCGGCGGCGACGCCTATAACGGCATTGTACCCGAATTGGAGAAATGGTTCGATAACACCACTTCCGAAGGGTTCCGCTCGTATCTGTTGGAAACCTTCATGCACCGGGTGCCCTGTGAAACCTGTGATGGCGGGCGCTTGAAGGCCGATGCGCTGGCGGTGCGTTTTGCCAATCTGCGCATCATGGAGGTTACCAATTACAACATTCAGCAGGCCTTGGGTTTTTTTCAACAACTCCAACTGAATGTGCGGCAGGAAGAGATCGCGGGTTCTGTGTTGAAAGAAATCCGTGATCGATTGCAATTTCTGGATGATGTCGGGCTGGGGTATCTCACCCTCAGCCGTTCCGCCCCCACCCTTTCTGGGGGAGAGGCACAGCGTATTCGCCTGGCAAGTCAGATCGGGAGTGCCCTGGTGGGGGTGCTGTACGTGTTGGATGAGCCCAGCATCGGCCTGCATCAGCGCGATAACCGGAAATTGATCAATACCTTGCTGAACCTGCGCGACCTGGGCAATACCGTGCTGGTTGTCGAGCATGACGAAGAAATGATGGACAGCGCTGATTTCATTGTCGATTTTGGCTTGGGCGCGGGGGCCGAAGGGGGCGAGATTGTCGCCACCGGCACGCCGGATGTGTTGCGCAAGCACCCCGTGTCCCTGACCGCAGCCTATCTCTCCGGGAAAAAACGGATCGAGGTGCCTACCCAGCGCCGCCAGGGCAATGGCAAGGTGTTGCAAATTCTGGGGGCTTCTGAAAACAACCTCAAAACGATCGATGTACAAATCCCCTTGGGGCAGCTGGTCTGCGTCAGTGGGGTATCCGGATCGGGGAAAAGCAGCCTGATCACAGAGATTTTATACAAAGCCCTGGCTCGGGATCTCAACCAGGCCCAGATTATCCCCGGCGCGCACAAAGCGATCGAGGGGATTGAATGGCTGGATAAGGTGATCGAGATCGATCAAAAGCCGATCGGCCGTACCCCGCGCTCCAATCCCGGCACCTATGTCAAGGCACTGGACCCCATCCGGCAGATTTTTTCCGAATTGCCGGACGCGAAGATGCGAGGCTATAAGCCGGGGCGGTTTTCGTTCAACGTCAAAGGCGGGCGCTGCGAGGCCTGCGAAGGGGCGGGCTCGACTTGTATCGAGATGCACTTTCTGCCTGATGTCTATGTGACCTGTGACGTCTGCAAAGGCAAGCGCTTTAACCGCGAAACCCTCCAGGTGAAGTATAAAGGCCATTCTATCGCGGATGTGATGGATCTGACCATTACCGAAGCCTTGGCCTTGTTCAAAAACCATCCCAAGGTCTGCAAAATTCTGGATACGCTCTGCCATGTCGGGCTGGATTACATCCACGTGGGGCAGCCCGCCACCACTCTGTCCGGCGGCGAGGCGCAGCGGGTCAAACTGGCGAAGGAACTGGCGCGCCGGGATACGGGGAATACGCTCTACATCCTCGATGAACCGACCACCGGCCTGCATTTTGAGGATATCCAGAAATTGTTGAAGGTGTTGCATGAGTTGGTGGACCGGGGCAATACCGTTGTCGTGATCGAGCATAACCTGGACGTGCTGAAATGCGCGGATACAATCCTTGACCTTGGCCCCGAAGGGGGCGATGGCGGCGGTACCCTCGTTGCCTTCGGTACGCCGGAAGAGGTAGCGAAACATCCTGCCTCATACACTGGGCAATTTTTGCGGCCCCTCTTGGACCGTTCCCGTATCCACCCCAAAAAAACCGCGTAAGACAGAATCGTGGAGAATGCAATGCAAACCAATTTCACTCGGGGCGATGGCCGCCTCTATAATCAGTTGCGAAATTTATCGATGGAACGGAACTTCCTGGCATTTGCGGAAGGGTCCTGCCTGGTCAGTTTTGGCCGCACCAAGGTGATCTGCACTGCCTCGATCGAAGATAAAGTCCCCTCCTTTTTGGCTGGTTCCAAACAGGGCTGGATCACCGCCGAATATGGCATGCTGCCCAAATCCACCAAGGAACGGATGAACCGGGACCGCGGCTTCAATGGCCGCAATCAAGAAATCCAGCGCCTGATTGGCCGTTCGCTGCGCTGTGTTACCAATCTGGACAAATTGGGGGAGCGCACCATTTACATCGATTGTGATGTGATCCAGGCGGATGGCGGCACCCGCACCGCCTCCATCTCTGGCGCGATGGTCGCGTTGCATGACGCCTTATCCTTTCTAAAAACCAATAACCTGATTTCGGAGTGGCCGATCAAGGAAATGGCGGCTGCGGTGAGTGTGGGGATTGTGGATGGGCGGGTTTGCCTGGACTTGGACTACAGCGAAGACAGTGTCGCCGATGTGGATTTCAACGTGGTTCAAACCGAGTCCGGCCAGTATGTGGAACTGCAGGGTACCGCCGAACACCATACCTTTTCCAACCCCCAACTGCTGGATCTTCTTACCGTGGCGGGCGAAGGCATTCAGCAAATCGTCGGCTTTCAGAAATCCGTTCTAGGGATTGTCTGAACTTCGTTTTCC
>JAVFAP010000427.1:0-4191 GCA_034002445.1 bacterium
TCGCTTGATTGCCGCAGGAATTCGCCGCGACGGAAAGGCTTTCCAGCATAGGAATCCCCGCCTGGTACATGGTGTTGAGCACATAGGCAAACCGCGCACGGGCAAACCGGTAGATGACGCCGCGAAAAAAAGGAATCCCTAGCAAGAGCGAATGGAAAACCCGGCGTACCCCCGGAAGTTGCATCAGCAGTTTTGCCACCAGCCAAATCAGGATCAGGCTGGAAAACACTTGGATGGTTTGTTTTGCCAGCGCGGTAAGCAGTTCTTCTGTTCCGCCCAGAAAGAGGGACTTCAGGATGGGGATAAAAATGACCACTGTGAGCACGAGGCAAATGGGATAAATCAAGCCGGAAATCACCGTGGTCCAGAACCCGCGCACGGTTTGAAACGAATGGGCGAGCTGCGCAAAAACCTGAGGCAATTTGCCGGTCTGTTCCGCGAAGGCGATAAGACGCAGTTCAACCGTTGAAAAGAGATTGGGGTATAAGGCAAATGACCCGGCCAGCGATTCGCCCTCGGCCAGATGCCTGGCGATGGTGCGGGCCGCCAGGCGCAGGACCGGGGAACTTTGCTGCTTTTGCAGCAGCGCGAAAGCCCGGGCGAGCGGAATCCCGCCCTCAAACAGGGTTGCCAGGCAAGTATAAAACAGAATCTTGTTTTTGCGGGATACGCGTAAAAAAGGCAGTGAGAGAAGCCGGGAACGAGAAACAGAGGGGGGGGCGGATGTGTCCATGAAGGATCCTATGTATTCCGTATTGGGTGGTAAAACCAGTCAGTCATTCAAAGGGATTCTAACAAAAAAACAAAACCGGCGTCAATCAGTTAGACACCATTAGCGCAATTCCCTTTGGCGCGCATCCCAAAAAAACAGCCCTGCCAATCTTTAGGAAATGGGCCATTCGAGGTATAGTACTTCTCTTATGCAATCTCTATTTTGATTAAAATTTAAAAAATATTGGCATGGGCGATCAACGATCATGATGAAACGGACACAGTATTGCGGCGAATTACGAGCGGAGCATATCGGCCAAACCGTCACCCTCTGCGGGTGGGTGTGGCATTGGCGAGATCACGGCGGTGTGGTGTTTATCGATCTGCGGGACCGGACCGGGCATAGCCAGTTGGTCTTTGACCCAACCGCGAACGCGGACCTGCACGCCAAGGGGAACAGTTTGCGCAGCGAGTATTGCATTGGCATCACTGGCACAGTGCGCCGACGCCCGGAAGGGACTGAGAATCCCAACCTCCCCACCGGCCAGATCGAAGTGCTGGTTACGGATCTGCATATCTTCAGCGAGGCCGAAACCCCGCCCTTCATGATCGAGGACCATGTGGAAGTGGGCGAAGATCTCCGCCTTAAGCACCGCTACTTGGATCTCCGTCGGCCCACCGTGCGGAACGCCATCCTATTCCGCAGTAAGTGCGCGCAGGTTGTGCGGAATTATTTTTGGGACAACGGCTTCGTGGAAGTGGAAACCCCCGTGCTGAGTAAATCCACCCCGGAAGGGGCACGGGATTTCCTGGTGCCCAGCCGTATCGTTCCCGGCAGTTTCTTCGCGCTGCCGCAATCGCCCCAGATTTACAAACAACTCTGCATGATCGGCGGCTTGGACCGCTATTTCCAGATCGTCAAATGCTTCCGCGACGAAGACCAGCGTGCTGACCGGCAGCCAGAATTCACCCAGATCGATGTGGAGATGTCGTTCGTTACGCCAGAAGATATTTATGCCATCTTCGAAGGGCTGATGAAAAAGGTATGGAAAGACATGCTGGGGATCGATCTGCAAACCCCGTTCCCTCGCATGAAATACAAAGAGGCCATGGAGCGCTTTGGCTCTGACCGCCCTGATACCCGTTTTGGAATGGAACTGAAGGACGCGACCGATATCGGCGCGGCGTCCGATTTCAAAGTCTTTGCCCAGTTGGCGCAGAATGGCGGAAAAATCGCGGGGATTTGTGTCAAAGGCGGCGCCACCTTCAGCCGCAAGGATATCGATGATTTCACCGCCAAGGCCGCCATCTACGGCGCCAAGGGCTTGGCCTGGATGAAAGTTTCGGACCAGGGGCTGGAATCCAACATCGTCAAATTCTTCTCGGATGATCTGCAAAAGCAGATGATCGCCCGGTTTGAAGCCGAACCCGGCGATTTGCTGCTCTTTGTGGCCGACGAGCCTTCCGTCGTCTATGCCAGCCTCGGCAACCTGCGCTTGCACATTGGTAACCGCCAGGGCCTCATCGATTCCAACACAAACCACTTCCTGTGGGTTGTGGAATGGCCCTTGTATGAAAAAGATGATGAGGGCAACCCCACCCCCAGCCATCACCCCTTCACCTGCCCCTACATGGAAGATCTGGATAAATTTGGCAAGGATCCCTTCGGCATCCGCGCTCAGGCCTATGACCTGGTGCTCAACGGGATCGAACTCGGCGGCGGCAGCATCCGGATTCACCGCCGGGATTTGCAATACAAAATGTTTGAACAATTGGGGATCGATGAACAGCAAGCACAAGAGAAATTCGGCTTTCTGCTGGACGCTTTCAAGTATGGCGCGCCGCCCCACGGCGGGATTGCTTTTGGCTATGACCGCATGATTATGCTGATGCTGAACGCGCCCAATATCCGCGAGGTGATCGCCTTCCCCAAGAACCAGCGCGCCCAAGCGGTATTGGAAAGCGCCCCCTCCACTGTCGATCCCGACCAACTCAAGGAACTGGGGCTTCGGATTAAATTGTAAACCAGAAGATGTTCATCCTGCAACACACAAATCCCCCCAACATAGTCGCTGTTGGGGGGATTTTTTGGTCGATTTTCCCGCCTTCACCCTCGCAACGCGGTCTGGACTTTTGCCTCTAATTCGTCTGAAGAGAAGGGTTTGTGAAGAAAGGGCATGCCGTCTTCCAAAATCCCATAGGTGGCGATGGTATCGGCCTCATACCCAGAGATAAACATGATTTTGAGATTGGGTTTGAGAGCCTTGATGTGATCCGCCAGTTCGAACCCATTCATCCCGGGCATGACAATATCGGCTATCATTAAATGGATTGCCCCATTATGGGATTGTACGATCTGCAGTGCTTCATCCGGAGTGCTGGCGGTCAAAACCTGGAACCCCTTTTCCTCTAACAGGCGTTTCCCCATGGAGAGAATGATGATTTCATCTTCCACGATCAGAATGGTTTCTGTACTGGATTGGTTTTTGTGATGGGGAGTGACTCATGGCGAGGGTTGGTCCTCCCCGTGATAGAGGGGGAAATAGATCAGGAAGCGAGTCCCTTTGCCTGGTTCACTGTTGACGTAAATGAACCCATTGTTTTGCTTGACGGCGCCGTAGATGGCGGCTAGCCCCAGCCCGGTGCCCTTTCCCTCTTCCTTGGTGGTGAAGAAAGATTCAAAGATATGGGGGAGAATGGCGGGATCGATGCCGCAGCCATCATCCTTGAAGGTTAAGCGGATGTAGTTTCCAGGGAGGAGGCCTGTATATTGCGTTTGCTCCTCCTCGCTGGTCTGGACTAGCGCGGTTTCAATGGTGATCGTACCGCCACCCGTAATGGCGTCGCGGGAATTGACGGCCAAATTGACAAGAATTTGATCCAATTGGGATGGATCGATTTTGATCTTTTGGGAAGAAGCGGCCAGATGGGGGATAACGGTGATATTTTCCCCAATCAGACGATTGAGCATTTTTAACATGCTTTGGATCGCTTCATCGAGGATCAATACCGAAGGCTGAATTTTCTGCTTTCGCGAAAATGCCAGGAGTTGGCGGGTTAAGTTACCGGAGCGATTGGCGGCTTTCAGAATTTCGCTGACATACTCCTGGATGGGGTTCTCGGCGGGTAATTTGCTCAGGGTCAGTTCGCTAAAGCCGATGATACTTTGCAGCATGTTGTTGAAATCGTGGGCGATGCCGCCAGCCAAACGGCCGACCGCTTCCATTTTTTGGGCCTGATGCAATTGTGACCGTAGTTTTTCGCCTTCTTCCTCAAGGCGAATCCGTTCGGACACATCATGTTTGACTGCGACATAGTGGCTGATGGTGCCATGATGGTTTTTGACCGGCGAAATGCGTGCTTCTTCTGTATATAAACGCCCGTCTTTGGTCCGGTTAATGATCTGTCCCTGCCAGGGATGGCCGGAGGAAATGGTCTCCCACATTTCTTTGTAGAACGCCTTGTCATGTTTTCCGCTTT
>JAVFAP010000428.1:0-4180 GCA_034002445.1 bacterium
TCCCAACAACCCCACCGGCTTGCTGTCCAGCCGAGACGAACTGCGTTCGCTATTGCCACACCTGCCGGGGATTGTGTTCGTGGATGAATGCTATTATGAATTGAGTGGGGAGACCCTGGCGGATGTAGTATGCGCCTACCCCAACTTGATCTTACTCCGAAGTCTGTCCAAGGGATTCGGGCTGGCGGGCTTGCGGGTGGGGTATGCCGTTGCCTCGGAAGGGCTGATTGACCGCATGGCCCGCAGCGCGCTGACTTTCCCAGTGAATTGCATTGCTCAGGCCGCCGCCTTGGCGGCGTTGGAAGACCGCGAACTCTACCATGAACGGGTTCGCCGGCTTGTTATCATGCGTGAAGAATTGAGCGAAGCGTTCCGGGCCCAGGGGCTGGAAGTGCTGCCTTCGCGTACCAATTTCATCATGACCTTCTGGCCGGAAGGCACGTCTCCTGCAAGCCACCTTGCGGAGAAGGGGATCTGGGTTTCTGATCAAACCAAGGCGCTGGCGAGTTCCCGCCCCGCCTTGCGCATCGCGGTCGGCAGCGAAGAAGAAAACCAAATTTTGCTGGGTGCGGTCAGGGATCTCTGCTCGTAAGGATGTTGCGCCGGCCGGCCGGGTTTCTACTCGGGCCGGTCCGAGGCGGTCTCTGGCGAAGCGGGCAGCAGAGATTCGGCAAAGGTTACCCAATCCTGCATCTGCTGGAAGCGAGCCTCCTGATTTTCAAACACGGGGAGAAGGCGGGCAAGATCGGCCACGAGACTTTTTTCCTTGGATGGATAGAACGAGCGGATCTGGTTGACTACTGCTTTTTGTCTTTCTTGGGGCTGATCGGTCTGAATGAAAACCATGAGTTGATAATACAGCAATTGCAACGGGGGGGCCGTATCCGGTTTGATCAAAGGGGGTAAATTGGATGGCGGGCGGTATCCCTGGATTGGGGAAATATGGTACCCATTGGGTAAATTGCGCTCTGTCTCCGAGAAAAGATCGAGGGCTCTCTCCGCTTTTCCATCCCAGGCCAGGCAAAAGACCAAGGCGAAGGGATTTGCTTCAGGGTGCAGGTTCGATATCGCGAAATGGGGATGGAAGGTGTCGAAGCAAGACGCCTCGGGGTGATGGAATTTGAAGCGGTTGAGCCGAATGCAAAACTCCACCAGGTCATCGTAGACCTTGCGGTAGGGGCCATATACCCCTTGCTCGCAAAAGCGCTGGTACTCGATGAGAACCGCTTCTTTGTCCTTCTCACGAATTTCCAAGGCCAGCGAATAATCACTATAGGCTGAAGGCCAGCGTTTGCTGATGGCGAAATCGAAAATACGCTGGGCATCGGATTGAAACTGGGTTTCATACAGATCCTGTGCCTTGGATAATATGTCTTTTTGAATGTCCAGCAGATGGCGTCCGGGGGTTTCCTTGATCACCTCCTGGATTAAAGAGCGGGCTTCTTTCCCGGTCTCCCCCGTGGTAAACGCGATAAATTCATCCGCGATTCGCTGCACATTCCGTTGTTCGATGGCGGAGGCGCTATCCGCATCGACGGAGACGGCGGGTTGGAGAGACAGAAGGGAACTTGGATACGGCTTGGTTTCCCTGCCCCGGTAATCATTGAATAAACGGGTGGCACTAAACAGAATCAAGGCGGTCACCATAATGCACGCCGGAACGGTGACAAGATGTACTTTGGGTATGCGCATTCTATTCTCCCAGAACCATCGAATGGGGTCAGTGTCCGCAAATGAAAAAACCAATCCATAGGGTTTGGTTATTCTATTTTAGTATAGAATCACTCATTCGAAAGGACTATTCGAGAGTGACGAGCGCCCGTCTCTCCTGGTGGAAGACCTGGATCGGCAGGGATGACCGTATCGTCTTTTGGGAAAAATTGGCATACAATACCACTCGTGTTATGCGAGCATAACCGCATCTTGACCGGTACGGCAGGAATTGAATCGCGATATGAATTGGACTTCGGAACGCTGGTTTGACAAATTGTGGATCTATGCGGTATTGGCGGCGGGGATTCTTCTATTCTGGTGGCGGATTTGGACCCCCTCCCCCGCGGATGTGATGCACTTTACCGATGATATTCTGATCAAGGATTACCCTACCCGGCTGGGGTTGTTTCGTACCCTTCTCTCTGGCCATCTGCCTTTGTGGGATCCTTACCAGTTTGGCGGCTGGCCTGGAATCGCCAATTGTGAGGCTGGTTTTTTCTATCCATTTAACTGGCTTTTACTTCCCTTTGTCCAGATGCCCCAAGCCGCGTTTCAGGTTTCGCAATTGTTAGTTTTATTTCACCTGTTCATCGCGGGTGTAGGGGCGTACCGCCTGGGGCGGATTGTTGGCCTCTCGCCCACGGGCGCGGTGATGACGGCGGTTGTCTTTACTTTTTGTGGATTTCATTGTGCGCATAAAAAACACACCAACATGCTTTTTGCCTTGGTGTGGCTGCCCTGGCTGATGGGTCTGGTGGAGCAATGGGTGCGGCGGGACCGGATCCAGCCCCTGTTGCGAATGGCTTTGCTCTTGGCCATGGTCCATTTGGCCGGACACCCCCAGGCTTCCCTGTATATCACCCTGGTTTTGGCCGCCCGTTTGCTGCAGGCGGCCTGGCTGAAAGCCGCCGCGGGAGGGCCGCGGCGGTTTCGGGTGCTGGTGAAAGCAGGCGGGGGGGGCTTGCTGCTGCTGGCCTTTTCTGTCGCGCTGGCAGCGATCCAATGGGCGCCGACGTGGGAACTGATCCGGCAAAGCGAGCGTTCTGAAGCGAACCAATACCAGCGCAGTTCTGAATTTTCGATGCCCCCCTACGAACTGGCGGATCTGTTGTTGCCCGAAATTGTCTATCCAGAGAGCCAGGTCGAGGTTTTTTACTGGGGGATCATCCCCTTGGTACTGGCGTTTGTGACTTTGGTCACAACCCGCTGGGATGCCTTCACGGGGTACTTGGTGGCTTTGATGGGATTTTCTATTCTCTTGGCGCTGGGTGATTTTTTGTTTGTCTTCGATCTGTCCTACCTGCTCGTGCCGGGGATGGCCTGGGTGCGGGCGCCCAGCCGCTTGATTTACTTTGCCACCTTGCCCTCGGCTCTTTTGGCGGGGAAAGCGGTGCATGACTGGCTGGCGAATCCCCGCTTGCTGGTGCAATCGCCCTCGGTGGGGTTGACCCGGCGAGCGTTTCAGGTGGGGATGGGGATCGCCTGCGGTATTGCCGCGCTCTACTACCCCATGGTTGATCTGGCCAGCCGCCGTCAGATCGTATCTGAACTAATGATACTTTTTCTGTTTGCTGGTGGGGCGCTATTGCTCCTGAGCCTGGCCCGCCATCAGAAGATTTCGGCTACCGGCTTGGGGGTCTTGCTGATTGTGTTGGCCTGGCTGGATCTTGGAAGCCAATACCGGATGCAAGATCTTGCCCCGGGGCCCGGCGGCTATGCCATGGATTGGGAAATCCGCCGGTTGCAGCAAATGCCCTGGGTGCAGCGTACGAAGGTCTTTTTTGACGGGGGAGGGAATCGCGAACTCTATCACGGTGCGGCCCAAGGCTTCCCCGAACTGGATGGCCAATCCCCGCTGACCCCTGCCTTGAGCTGGGAAATCCGGCAGGATACCGCCCTGGATGCATATAAACGGCCCAACCGGGTCTTGTTGGATCTGTTTGGGGTGAACGCCATCCTGACTGATATGGTGGACCGGGTACCTCCCGGATTCCAGCGTGAAAGCAGCCGGTTGTTTGTCTCTGAAGCCCTGCCCGCGCGAGCCCGGTTGTTTCAGGAAATTCTGCCTTGCGATCCTGAGACGCAACAAGGCATTTTAACTATGCAGACCTTCCCCTTTGGCGAAGTGGCGCTGGTGGATAGCGCACCGATCGAAGAGCGTGCCTCGCAATCCGGCCTCTTCCCCAAGCCCTTCTTTCTTGCCAGTGTCTCTGGCAATGGTCTCCAGGCGGGGGCTTGCCTTGTGGTGGATGGCATCAATCATTTTGCTCAGGCGCAGCGGCAGGCGGGGTATTTTATGGCGGTCGCCGATCCGCAGAGTGGCGCCGTGGTGAAAGTGGATGCCTTTGACCTGAATCAGGATTTCGATGAATTGACCCAGATGGTAAAAGACCCGGCGATCGAGAATTACCGCATGCGCGAATTTCTGGAACAGATTCCCGAAGGCTACCTGGTGATGGTCGCGATT
>JAVFAP010000429.1:0-4179 GCA_034002445.1 bacterium
TTGGTGGATGACGCGATCGTCGTAGTAGAAAACGTGGAGCGGATCATGACGGAAGAGGGGCTCTCGCCGCGCGAAGCCACCCGAAAATCGATGGATGAAATTACCAGTGCCCTGATTGGGATTGGGTTGGTACTTTCCGCGGTGTTCGGCCCCATGGCGTTCTTCAGCGGCTCGACCGGGGTGATTTACCGCCAATTCTCTATTACGATTGTAGCATCCATGATGCTTTCGGTGTTGGTGGCTTTGATCCTGACTCCGGTATTGTGTGCGTCATTGCTGAAACCGGTGAAAAAGGGGCACGAACCGGCGGAGAACGCGGTCTTCTTTTTACGCCCTTTTTTTATGTGGTTTGATCGGATCTTCTTCTGGTCCCGCGAATTGTATATCCGTGTAGTTGGCCATGCGCTGGCGAAGAAACTACGGTATCTGGTGGTCTTCGTGGTGATTGTCGGCGCGCTGGGATGGCTTTTCATGGCGATGCCTACGGGGTATCTGCCTGATGAAGACCAGGGCATGATGATGATCCAAGCCATGCTTCCCTCCAACTCCAGTCTGGAACTAACCCAGGGTGTGATGAAAAAAGTGCGAGATCACTTCATGATCGAGCAAAAGGACGCGATCGAATCGATCATGACGATCGCCGGTTCCAGTTTCGCTGGACGTGGACAGAACATGGGGATGGGGTTCGTGAAACTTAAAGATTGGGACTTGCGTAATGATCCCAGTCTCCGGGTTGGCGCTGTCGTCCGTAAAGCGATGGGGTATTTTTCGCAAATTCGGGAGGCGATGGTCTTTGCGTACCCCCCCCCGGCGGTGGTTGAATTGGGGAACGCGTTGGGGTTTGACTTTTACCTCCAGGACCGGGGTGGCCTAGGTCATCAGGCGTTGCTGGACGCGCGGAACCAATTGCTGGGCTTGGCAGCCCAAGAGCCCCGCTTGACCGCGGTTCGTCCCAATGGGATGGAAGACACGCCGGAGTACCGGGTGGAGGTGGACTGGGAGAAAGCGGGTGCGTTAGGGCTTTCGATCAATTCCATCCACAACACCATCGCGGCCGCGTTTGGTAGCGCGTATGTTAACGACTTTATCCAGGGCGGGCGCGTGAAACGCGTGTATGTTCAGGCGGATGCTCCCTTCCGGATGCAGCCGACGGATCTGGAAAAAATCTACGTCCGCAACCAGAGGGGCGCCATGGTGCCGTATTCGTCCTTCGCCAAAGGGTATTGGACCTCCGGGCCTTCCCGCCTAGAACGGTACAATGGGTTTCCGGCGATGAACATCTGGGGCGAAGCGGCGGATGGCTTCAGTTCCGGAGACGCCATGCAGGCCATGGAAGAAATCGTAACCAAACTGCCGCAAGGGGTCTGGTATGATTGGACCGGGCTATCCTATCAAGAGCGGCAAGCCGGGTCACAGGCTCCGATGTTGTACGCATTTTCGATCCTGGTTATCTTTCTTTGTCTGGCCGCGTTGTATGAAAGCTGGACGATTCCGTTTTCCATTCTCTTGGCCTTGCCGCTGGGAGCGATCGGGGGTGTCATTGCCTCGACCTGGTTTGGCAAACCCAATGATGTGTATTTCCAGATCGGGCTGTTGACCACCTTGGGTCTGACGACGAAGAACGCCATTCTGATTGTCCAGTTCGCGAAGGCGAAACTGGAGGAAGGCATGGATCTTTATGAGGCGACTTTGCAGGGTTCGAAACTGCGTCTTCGCCCTATCCTGATGACCTCGCTGGCGTTTGGATTCGGGGTATTGCCCCTGGCGATCGCCCATGGTGCGGGCGCGGGCGCGCAGCAGGCGATCGGGATCGGCGTCCTTGGAGGCGTGGTGACCGCGACCTTTTTGGTAACTGTATTCGCGCCGCTCTTTTATGTGGTCGTGCAGAAACTCTTTGGGGCGAAAGTGGTTCCCCATCCAGATGAATCTGCTCCCACCCATCCCGCAGGAGAACAGTCATGATATTTCGCTCTCTTTTCTTTGTTCCTATCGCCGTGTGTCTCACCTTGCTGAGTGGGTGTTCCATGACACCGGAGCATGTTCGTCCCGCCGCGCCCATCCCCTCCGCTTGGCCCAGTGGGGAAGCCTATCAATCCAAGAACGCCGGAGCCGACGCGCCTTTGCCCTCGGATGTCCCGTGGCAGGTGTTTATCACGGATGGCAATCTGCGGCAGGTCATCGAGATGGCGCTCGCCAACAATCGTGACCTGCGTTTGGCGATCTTGAATGTAGAACAAGCCCGGGCCATGTACGGCATCCAACAAGCCGAACTCTGGCCCCGGGTGGAGACCACCGCCACGATGGCGGAACAGCGGATGTACCTGAACTTCACCGGACAAACCATCACTGCCAAGCAGGCTAATGTCAACCTGGGTCTCGCCGCATGGGAGATCGATGTGTTTGGTCGGATCCGCTCGCTGAAAGACCGGGCGTTGCAGGACTACCTCGCCAGCGAGCAGGCAAGCCGCAGCGCGCAGATCCTGCTGGTGGCCGAAGTGGCCAACGCCTACTACGCCTTGGCCGCCGATCAGGAGCGGCTGAAACTGGCGAAAGAAACACTGGCTACCCAAGAGGCCGCATTGCGGATTATTCAGCGGCAGTTGGAGGTGGGGCTGGCGACCGAACTGGACCTCAAACAAGCCCAGTCCCGGGTTGAAGCGGCCCGGGTGGATATCGCCACCTTCACCCAATACACCGCCCAGGCGGAAAACGCCTTGAATCTGCTGGCCGGCGCCCCTGTGCCCGCGAATTTGTGGCCGGTGGATTTGGCTTCTGTCAGCCCACCGCGAGATATTTCGGCCAAACTCAGTTCGGATGTATTGCTGACCCGGCCGGATATTCTGCAAGCGGAGCATCAGTTACGGGGGGCCGATGCCAATATCGGGGCGGCGCGCGCGGCCTTCTTCCCGCGCATTTCGCTGACTTCGGCGATTGGCACCACCAGCGGCTCGCTTTCGGACTTGTTCAAGGATGGGTCGGCCACGTGGAATTACGCCCCGCAGATTGTGATGCCCATCTTTGACGCCCGCACCTGGATGGGTTACCGGGTGACCAAGGTGCAGCGAGAGATCGCGGTGACGCAGTATGAGAAAGCCATTCAAACCGCGTTTCGCGAAGTCGCCGATGCCCTGGCGGTTCGGGGCACGGTGGATGATCAAGAGGCCGCGCAGCAGGCATTAATTCAAACGGCCGAGGAAACCTACCGGTTGGCGGATCTCCGCTTTTCCAAGGGAGTTGATAACTATCTGCCGGTTTTGGATGCGCAACGCTCGCTCTATGGGGCGCGGCAAGGTTTGGTCTCGATTCGCCAGGCGGATCTGATGAACCAGGTGCGTCTGTATGCGGTCCTGGGCGGAGGGATTCCAACCCCCGTGGCGGAACAGCCGGAGAGGGCGGATTCTTCGGAGGAGCCATCTGCCGAAATGGAAGCGGTGAAGACACCAACTCCAGAGCCACAAACCCCGGCCCCGGCGGAAATCCCAGGGACCGAGCTTCAATAAAGATTTTCCATTCGTCCGCGTTGCTGACGGAGTCGATAGAGGAAAGCGGGTGTTCTGAGTGCAGGACACCCGCTTCTTTGTCGATGGCACTGGAGGCTTGGCTGGTGTGCCTCAATTGTCGTTGTCAATCCGGAACAGATAGGTGATGCCGTCATCATGGATGGTGACAAAATGCCGTTTGAAAAATTCGATCCGTTCTGCCGGGACCGTGCGGCGGGTTGCTAGAATGTAGTGGATGTGAAAGCCAAGGCTCGTTTGGCGGATTTCATCCACCGAGGGCGAGCGCTGGATGATGTCCCGCGCTTGTTGCTGCCGGGCCAGATCGACATGGGTGTTGGTGTGGGTGGGGAAAACCCGCAGGCATTTGCGGCCGGTGTGGGCGGCGGTGATGAAGAAGGCTAGATCGTCGTTGGGGGCGCAAATGCCATCGGTGACGGTGGTCTGGGTTTGGATCGACTCGACCAAGGCGGTGTAGGTCCCCTCCAGGCGATAGGGCCAGACAAAGACCTGGCTGTGGGTGGGGAGTTCTTTGAGGGAAAGCAGCAGAGATAAGAGAAACCAGATCCATAGCGTGTAGTAGACGGTGGGATACAGCCAGGTTTTCCAGCGGATAAAGAGAAGCAGCCCCATGCCCAGGAAGAGGGTGAGCGTGAGTTGGAAATACAGTTGAAACTCATGC
>JAVFAP010000430.1:0-4176 GCA_034002445.1 bacterium
ATCCAATTCTGCTGGGCTGGTCACGCCGATTTTGCAACTGGCCAGCAATACAAACACCACCGTCCGTCTCTTTGTAGACCGCGTGGAAATTTACCAGTTGCAGCCCGCGTTATACTATCCCGCGAGCGTGTTTGCGGCGGTGCCTTGAGAGAGGACTGAAAACAGATTCCGTCAGAGGCTGGGGAAAAGAACGGGTTCCCCAGCCTCGCTTGTTTTCAAATTCTGGTTTTTGATTATAATAGACCCACCTTGCAATCCATCCCGTGACAAAAACAAGAAAGCAAAGCCGATGTTGGCAGGCATGATGATCTTACTAGCGTTTGGGCCCGGTATTTTTTGGCTCTGGTACTTTTATCGGAAAGACCGGCTGGAACCAGAGCCCAAGATGCTGGTATTACAGATGTTTGTATTGGGGATGCTGGTGGTGATTCCCTGCGCCCTACTGGAATTGCTGTACCCCTGGAACAATCTTTTTTTGCTTGTGGTCGGGGCGCCGGTGATCGAGGAAATGGGCAAGTTTCTGGTGGTGCGCTATACCGTGTACAAAGACCAGGAATTTGATGAACCGATGGATGGCATCATCTATGCGGCGGCGGTTGCCCTGGGTTTCGCCTCGCTGGAAAATCTGATGTATATTGTATCCTATTATTTGCATGCGGTGGCGACGGTCAGTGAAGGGCGAACATGGGAGATCACCTTTGGATTGAGTTTTTCCCGCGCCTTGCTTTCGGTGCCGGGCCATGTCCTCTTTTCTTCGATGTGGGGATTCGCGATGGGCGTGACGAAATTCATGCCAGACCCAACCCGAAGCCGTCCCTATGTCCAGGGAGGGCTGGTCTTGGCGATTGTCCTGCATGGCATTTTCAACTTGATCTGTGGTACGCCGATTGGGGCGATGGCCCTGCTGGTCTTTGTTTTCCTGGCGTGGCGGATGGTTCTGACCCGCATCGAGTATGCCTTGCGTAATTCCCCCTATGCCTGATCGCAAGTGATTCTGGCTGGAAATGAAGAAACCCCTCGGGAAAGAGGGGTTTCTGAAATTATGAACTTTGTATCGAGAGGGACTTATTCCCCATCATCGCCAATGGATTCGGTCGGGCATTGTTCCATGGCGTCCTTGACGAGGGCTTCTTCTTCATCATTTGCAGGTTGCTTGCAGACGACATTGTGATCCCCGTCTTCGCTTTCTTTGAAATTATTGGGAGCGATTTCCGAGCACAGGTTGCAAAGGATGCAACTTTTGTCTACATAATACTTACCCGCAACGTTATCTTCCCATTTTTCATTGATATCTGCCATTGTCTTACCCCTTGCGTTGGTTAAAGATTGATGGAATCGGTCCTCTGGATTGGATTCCTCGTAGCGGTAGGGTCAATCGACACACCACCCAACAAGAATATAAAAATAAAGCCAAAAAGTTCAAGGGTACGAGAGTGGCGGACCCTCTTTTTCTTTGGCCCCGCCGTGGGGGGGGGAGGGTGCGAGGAGAACCCTGGAAAAGGGGGGCCTTCGCGAGACGCGGACCCGGGGATGCCGTGTCCCCCGTCAGCACCGAGGAAGCCGAGGTCAGGCGTGGCCTCGCCCCGGGGACCCGGCCGGGATCTTCCTGGGTCAGGACAGAAAACTAAAGAATAAAAACTACAATGAACTTAAGTTATTCTGTTTATGGGTGAAGCGATAGAATGCGGAGGTTTTTTGGGAGCATTTCTCAAAAAAAAGCCCGTAAGGCTGACACTTTGCCTATCGACGTACTATATTCTATAACAAGCAATTTGGGTGTGTCGCTACGGCACATGCCAGACCAAATTTAATAACGACAAAAAACGTAGTAAGAAGGAGTTCCAAGCAATATGAAAAAATTTGTCAGTGTCCTGAGTATCGTCTTGCTATTTGGCGTCGCGGGATCTGTGGCCGCGGACGTGCATGTGGATCTTTCTGCGCAGTTTGATGTGGAAGCGTTTGTCCAAAATGGGGCAGGGGCCGGTGCCGCGCTGGTTGGCGAAGCAGGCTGGTTGGATGCAGCGACCTTGCCGGCCGCCTATGCGGATGGGCAAGCGTTTGAAACCGAAGCGGGCGTTTCCTTCTTGTTTGGAAACCTGACCAGTACCGCCGCTGACGCGTTTCGGGTCAATGGGCAAACTCTGGCGGTGCCGGCAGGGCAATACGCGGAACTGGCCCTGGCGCTGTTGCCGATCGGCAGTTTCTTTGACCTCTCGCGTACCATCCAATTGAATTATGCCGATGGAACCTCCGAAGAGGTGCTCTTTGGGCCGTTCGCTTCGTGGTATGACAGTCCCATCCGGTATGCGGACCGCTATACCCAATGGACCGACACAACCCTGCGCCAAGACTTCTACAATCTGACACCTCAGCAGAATGATGAAGAATACATCATTGATTATGTCGGCACATCGCCTGTCGAACCGCGGGATAATTACCGCTTTGTCGATGGCAACGATTCCCTGTCGTATGAATTCTTCCTGGACGAGTCGGTTACCGAAGCCAAATTGGGTATCGATATGCTCAACAACTTTGTTGTCGAAATCTCCACCGATTTTGGCGGCACCTTTGAAACGGTTCTGAATAGCCAGGAAATATTCGAGAAGGATGTCCGGGATGGCACCAACCACCAGGTGTATGTGGTGGAACTGGCCCCATACCTGGCACAAAGCCCGGATAACTCGTTCTGGGTCCGCTTTACCGACGGCTCCAAGGAAAATGGCTGGGGCCCGGCGATTTACAACGTTTCGGTCTATCAGGGAGAAACCCCGGTCTATGAACTGGATTCGTTGTCCCAGGTCGATACCTCGGCCGCGACGGTCTATGCCGATTTCCGGACCAATGGCAGCGAAGCCGAAGCCGCCTACCTGCTGAAGAACGAAGGCACTGTACTTTCGGGGAACCAGCATCGCTATGCAGATAATGGCAACGCGATGACCTATGCCTTTGATTTGCCCAACACCGCCACGGATGCCAAAGCCACCATCAATATGGAAGCTAATTTCGTGGTCTCTGTCGCGAAAGACTATTCGTTGAAAACAGAACTGGAATTTGTCCCCGGTGCCGATCGCGATGCGGACTATCTGTGGGAAAACACCGCCCAGGATGCCGGTTCCTACCGCTTTGTGGATGGCGGCAGCCGTTTGATGTACATCCTCGAATTGCGCGATGATATTGCCGATGCGCAGTTGAATTTGTTACTTGAAAACAATTTCGTCGTATCCATCGGGAAAGAAGAGTGGGAACTGGATATGGTTCTCAATTCCTTCGATATGTATGGAGAAGATGTTCATAACGCCAGCAACCGCAAGACCTACACCGTGGATCTGACTCCCTACCTGCAGGATAATCCCCGCAAGGAAATCTTCGTTCTCTTCGAGGATGGGTCGACCAACGATGGCTGGGGTCCGGCGATCCGGAACCTTTCGGTTACATCCGGTAGTGTTCCTGAGTTTACTCCAGTCTTCTCAGTCGCGGATACGATGGCTGACGCGGTTGTTCCTTACAATGGGACCAATACCCGCAACAAGAAATTCTATACCATCGATTTGAGCGAATACTTGCAGGACAACCCCGAAAAAACGCTGTATTTGAAGTTCACCGATGGCAGCACCGACAACGGTTGGGGCCCTGGGCTGTTCCGCATCATGATGCATAGCGGGACGGTTGTGCCGAAGGTGGAAACCTTGGCTTTAGCTGGCATCGTCCTGACGGAAGGGATGCGCGAAGACGGGTATCCATGGGGCGTCAATATTACGAACAAGGCTTTTCCTGTCAATGCAGCGAAAACCTTGGAATCGATCACTCTTCCTGAAATTCGTGACAACTGGGACATCTATTTGTTCGCAGCCACGCTGGAAGGGGAGAGCACCGACGTTCCGGAATGGACATTGTTCTAAGAGTGCAAGCCTCTGGGGCCGGTTTCGGCCGGCCCCAATTCTCCCCCGCCTTATTTGTTGTATCCTATCTGATTCAATCATTTTCCCACCGGCTTTCCGTGGAACACTGTTCCTAATCCCTTTCAATTTTGTAATGGTTCTGTTCTGCTGAGAGATATGATCAAAAGTTGTGGATAGGGGGTTGATTCCGATAGGAAAAAGAATGAGCGTATCCTCTAACGAAACCCTTTTACGAGAAAAAGGAAAGGACACGCCCATGAAAGAACAAGATACCCTG
>JAVFAP010000431.1:0-4175 GCA_034002445.1 bacterium
TGGCCGCCGCACGGATAGCGCTCCCCTTACCCGGTTAAACGGGAGGGGAGGTATATCCGAAATGCTGTTGCATTGCATGGAATCTGCCGCTCCTCTCTCGGTAGATTTAATTGTCGATTCGCGGCCGCTGCCGCAAATGAAGATTGTTGGTTCCTGCGAGCCCTTGGCGGAAGGCGAACCCGCAGCGGTGGTATCTGGTCAGGGTGCCAATATTTACTTTTCTTGTATCGAATCCCTTTTTAATAAAGAGACACTCTCCCTAGAGCCTTTTACGCGGATCGATGAAGTTTCTCCCCGAGTGGACGGAGAACTGGGAGCGGATTGTGTCATTGCCCACCGCCTGCTGGAGAGCCGGTTGTACGACGCGGAAATGTGGGGAGCCCTCGCGCTGCGCTATGGATTTACGTATGCCGGCGACCAACTGCATTTTGCCTGGCGCCAGTTACAGACGTGTCAGAGCCAGCATGAAGAAAATGAACTTGCCTTCGCCGACCGCCTGGCTGGGTATCGCGAAGCCTTGGAGATCGCGGTGGGCGAGTGCCACCGGGCCCAGGCGGCACTCGCCAGCCAAATATCCACCGAGACTGGAGACACCGCGACCTCTCTGATTGTGTTTAACAGCCTGCCTTGGACCCGAAACGCGTTGGTTCGACAGTGGGTGGAAGGCAGTCCAGAGACCACTTCCTTCTCGTTAACCGATTCATCCGGGGCCAGCCTTCCCTTTGAAGTAGAGGCGATTCAAACCTTGGCCCACAGCGGGCAGCGGATGGCACGGCTTGCCTGGGTGCAGCCGCAACTGCCGGCGGGGGGCTTTGAAACGGTGGCGTTACGAAAAATTCCAGGCCAAAAGGCACCTTCTATCCGCGCAGCCCTTCGCCAGACGTGGGTGGAAAACGAATTTTACCGGATCGAGATCGATCCCAGCCGTGGGGGCGGCATTGTCAGTCTTTACGATAAACAAAGCCGCAAAGAATGGATCGATGGCCAGCGAGAAGAATTGGGGAATGATCTCAGTTTTTACTCGGCCATTCCAGCCGAGGATCCAATCCAGCCGGTTCGTTGGCGAGAACTCGAAAGGGCGAGCCGCAATCCCGTGGCAGTGGATTATCTGGAAGGGCCTGTCACCCAACGCCTGCTCATCCACGGCCAGCAGGAAGGGGTTGGATCATGGGTGCAGGAAATCAGCTTGGCCCGGGAGATCCAAGCGATCGATTGTGTCACGACATTGGAATCAACATGGGGACATGAGCAGCAACCAGCCTTGTGTACCGTGTCCTTCCCCCTGGCCTTGCCGGGCGCCTTGCCGGTGGTTGAAGAGCCCTTCTATGCCCAAAGCCGTTTCTATAATATCCAGCCTCTGGATTTCAGCCATCCCATGCAGCGCTGGATGGATGTTTCTTGGGCCTTGCTCTTGCAGTTTCAAACTGAGCGGGATGTCGATTCGCATCTGGCGATTGGACCTGCGGAAATTGTCTATACCGCTCCAGCGCAAAAACCGGTCGTCGAGCAGATGGTTCTGTATTTAGCGCGGCATGGAGTTACTTGTACCATCCAGCCTGGGCGGTATGCGCCTCTGCCGGCCCATGGGGGGACGCCGCCGGTTCTGTTCTGTATCGGCAACCGGGAAGATAACGAGTACACCTCCCTGCTTTTGGATTGCAATCCACAAGCGATACCCTGTTATGAACGGCACATGCAGGAAAGTGGCTTTGTCATTCTGGTGGTGGAAGACCGCCTGAGTGTACCCCGAATCGCTCCCCATCCCGCGATCATCGTGGCAGGGAAAACGGCGTCTCACTTGCAGCAGGCGATGAACGCGATTCTCCATGCCACCGCTTCGCATCGATGGA
Organism: bacterium; assembly: GCA_034002445.1. Taxonomy (GTDB): domain Bacteria; phylum Hinthialibacterota; class Hinthialibacteria; order Hinthialibacterales; family Hinthialibacteraceae; genus JAVFAP01. The sequence goes on from JAVFAP010000431.1 coordinate 1,851, forward strand.
CATTGCCCCGTTCCCAGTGTTTTCTGGACCATCCCCTGCCGATCGCCAACGCGGGGCTGGCGGTTTTGAGCCAAGGGGGATTGGGTTGTACGGTCACCCCTGATCTCTGTTTGACATTGGGGTTGTTGCAGGCGTCCCCATTCCCATCGCCTCTGACCGCTTGGCCGCGTCGATTTGCCCATGAGCGCACCCGGGTCTTTCCCTATCGTCTCGTTCCCCACCAGGGTGATTGGCGGGAAGCCCAGATCCCTCGCCGTGCGATGGACTATGTGCATCCACCCCTGACTCTCGAGGAGCCAGCGCATGCCGGCGGCCTGGCGCCGCGGACTTCGTTTCTCTCGCTCCATCCGCGCAATGTGATGATCGCCTCCATCGCCCCGGCGAGCCGATTTGATCCCGATCAGCCCGCGCCTCCCGCCTCGGATCCTTTGGCGGTGCGGTGTTATGAGATGTTTGGGGAGCGGTCCAACCTGTGGCTGGATACGCTCCACCCCCCCAAGACCATTCAACTGTGTGGCTTGGATGGCTCGCCCTACCCGTTGAAGCGCCCGGTATATTGGGACGCGGCGTCCATGCGGACCGAAATTGCCGAACAGGAACTTTTGACCTTTCACCTGAAATGCAAACCAGGCTCCAATCCATCCCGACCCTTGCCCTCGCTGGCTCCGTCACGGCCTTTGCCCGTGCTCAGCCGGTATTGGCGGTATAATTTGGGCTGTGCCCCCGCCGCCACCCAGCGGCTCTCCCTCTTTTTGCGTGGGAGTGGGATTCGCAAGGACATGGCTCAAGCAATTTACCCGATGGAACTGGTTCTGGTGAACAATTCCACCCAGGCGGAACAAGCCCTGGATGTGCAGCTGCTCACCCCCCCCTACTGGCGGACCATTCCGTCGTCTCTATCCACGCGGGTCAGCAAACAAGCCTACCAGATCATCCCATTTCAACTGCTGGTGGATGGGCCAGAGCGGGAAGGCCGGGTTGTGGCGCGTGTTACCCTTGGGGATACGGTGATAGAGGATCATCTTGTCGTGGGACGGCCGACCGAGTTGGAGGTTGCAATGACGCATACCGGCCAGGAGATCGCGATCACCTTGGCCAACCCTTCTCCATTCGAGATTTCGGGGTTTGTCTCGCTGATTCCCCCGGTGGAGTCGTGGGCAAGTGATTTGGTAGGGCCCTTTGCCCTGGCCGCCTTCATGCCTTCACGGCAAGCGTTTTCGATCCCGCCCCAAGCCAAGGTGATGTGCCCGTTCGAAATCACGCGGTATGAGCCATGCGCGGCCTTGTCCGCGGGACTGGGATGGATGCTTGTGAAAATTGCGGCGGAGGATACCCTGCGATACTACCATGTCAGTTTGAATCGAGGGGAGTCGGGTGGACTGGGGCAAATTCTGTTTCCGCCCTATGAAAGCCTCCCTCAACCCGAACTTTGACGGTACGATGTTAGAAAAAACTAGGTGTTATCCAGAAAATCCACGTGTGCGGGTACGTATGAAAACAGGTTCTTCTCAGCGTGTTTGGATCCTGCTCGGTTGCTTGTTCCTTCTGCTTGTAAAGGCGGAGGGGAGGGAACTGACCGGAGTGATGGACAATCAAACCATTGTCATTCAAACGGAACTGGTCGAGGATGGAGAGTATGTCCAGGCATTCCGGTTGATCCCCTATTTCTCCGATCGCTGGCGCTACGACTCCCTTTCCGGGACCGTCATTTTTACCCGGAAGGATGGGGTGACGGTGGGGATCAAGGCGGGGGATTCCCGCATTGTGATCGGACAGAAAATTTTCCACACCAGTACTCCACTCTTGCGCCGCGAGGGGCGTCTGTATATTCCATTGTATGTAGTCGATACCTATCTGTTCCCCGGAATCCAATTCGGCGAAGCCGGGCAGACGGTCTCGGAGCCCGAGCCCACGGTCACACCCACGCCCGCGCTGATCGCCACACCCCCCACGGGGAACATTTTTGTTTACCCCACGCCCACGCCGGAGGGAGGGGCCGAAACGCCGGAACCTACGGTTCCCGTCTATATTTTTGGCACGCCAACCCCGACCGTTCCCCCGATGGCGGCTGCGTATCCCACCGTGCCCTCTGGTGTGATTGTGTTGGATCCCGGCAACGATCCCGCCCATCCTGGGCCTGCGGGAATTGCCGGCCAGCGGGAGTGCGATCTCACTTTGGCGATCTGCCAAAAACTGGCGGCGAATCTGAGTCAATACAAAAATTTCGCGGTGGTTTTGACCCGCAACGGAGAATCGGATGCTGGGTTGACAGTTCAAGAGCGTATCACCATCGCCAACCAAAGCGGTGGCGATCTCTTCCTGAGT
>JAVFAP010000432.1:0-4168 GCA_034002445.1 bacterium
AGTCTGACGATGAGCCCCGTGCTGATCAATCCATTGGTCGCGGCGTACCAGGTGTGGTTGGGGACGGGATCGTACATTTGCGATTGCATATCCAGTTTGGGGATGGGGCCGACGCTCCAGAGGCCAAATTGAACGGGGCTATTGGAGGTATGCCGTTCGGCGGGGGATACATCGCTATAAAAGATGTAGTCCCCGTCATCCTCGGGGAACGCGCGCGGGACCCAAATGCCCTCATCGGTGGACATACCGTTGAAGAATCCGGGGCCTGGCCGACGGTACTTGATGGTTTGCCCCGCGGCATGATCCGCGGCACCCGGGAAGGTGAAAAACGGGTCCAGCGGTCGCGCGGACAAGTAGGGGGTCGGCGTGGTTAATTCATATGGCAGTTCATAGTATTTCTTTGCCTCGCTTTCTCCGACCGCAAAACAATAGAAGCGGGATGGAGGCAGGGTGTTCCGGTCCAGCCGGTAGGTTTCCAGCGCGGTCAAACAAGCCTGGATATTGGCCTTGGCGGCGGCGATATTGGTTTTGACACGGGCGTTCATGTAGTTGGGCAGAGCAATCGCCGCCAATATCCCGATGATCGCGACAACAATCAGCAGCTCGATCAAGGTAAATGCTCTTGGGGTTGGGTTCATCTTCTCTCTCACGTCATGGATAGAGGGCCCAGTGCGATGAGCCGCTGGTGGCCGGTTGAAAATCTTGGATCGTGCGGGGCCAGAGTAAGTAGCCATCGGTAAAGGGGGCCTCGGTATCTTCCTGATTGAACACACCGGTGATGTCTAACAATCCATCCGGTTTGGGTGAGTCGGCGATTTCGGTTTGGTGGCGCAATTCCACCACCATGGGGTTGCCGCTCGGATCCTGCACGGTGAGTTTCGCGCCGGGTTCCCATTCTCCATCCACGATGCGTACATTTTTCAAAACCACCAAGCGTCCCTGGTAGTATTCCCCGCCTGTTTGTTGGGTTTGATCAAACCCTTGCGCGGTGGAAAGGTCTGTGATCGGCATGGGGGCTGGTTCGCCCGGGGAATCCAGGATGGTGATGGAGAGAGTGTTGTCCTTGTTGTGGCGGTCGTTCATGTTCGTTTTGCCGCCATAGAATCCTGTCAAGCCAGTGACCTGTACCCGATCCCCGGTTTTAACACCCACACTCTGGTAAATTGCCATACCGCCGCCATAAAAGGAACCTGAGAAGACCTGAATCCCTCCGGTCTCGTCCTGGACGTACAAAATGAGGGACTGGGTTGCCCCATCATTGAAGATAAAGGGATCGTTGATGGCAATCCCCTCGATGGTGTAGCGGTCGGCGGTTTGCAAGCCGGCAAAAGTGGCTTTTCCCTCGTCATCTACTTGATTGATCGCCGCGCAGGTTGTCAACTCTTGCGCACCCGCCGCGAAAGGCAGGCAAAGAAGGCATAAGAACATGAAAAACCGAACCATGAGAATTCCTTTCTGTGTTCATATTACGACCTTGAAATCTGTAACACGGTATGGTAATACCATATTGAAATTTGTATGATTAGTCAATAGGTCAATCTCATTTTGTTCTTTGTTTCTCTTTCAGATGGAAAAATGGATTGATTCAACGGATCGGGTTCTTGCCTGGGGCCTTTGTTTTCTTTATAGTGATGGCACCTATACAGCGGTTTGTACAAGAGGAGAAGGAAGCATGAGAAAAGGGACATGGATTGTTGCGTGTGTTTTATTGGTGTGCATCGCCCTGCCAGCCCTGGCACAAAACCAGTTGGCGGGCTTGTTGCGCGACGAATTGGCCTTGGGGCTGACGCCTACGTTGAAGAGCGCGGGAATGGGCGGGGCGTATGTGGGTGTGGACAATCCCCTGTCGATGAACCCCGCGTCGTTATCGAGCGTGGATTTCTTCCAGGTGATGGGGACCTACGGTTTGTATGACTCGGATGATGGACCCACCGCGCACCGGGGCCGGGCGGATTTTATTTACCCGGTGCCGTATATTGGCGGGAACTCGCGTCTGATGATCGACGGGCTGACCAGTGATGGCTCGGACATGAGCCGCCTGGGCGCGCCCCTGGAATATGATGGGCTGACCCTGGGCTCGCAGTATGGACGGAACATCACCGATTGGTTTGCGGTGGGGTTTGGCGGGTATCCTTATGAAAAAGCCAGTGTGGATATGCACACCCCGGGCGGGACGGTCAAAAGCGAGGCCTTATCCCAATTGGGCAGCATCCAGCTGGGCGCGCTGTTCCGGCCCCATGACAAAGTCCGACTGGGCGTGGAGTACATCTATATCAAGGATGACCTGGAGACCTGGCTGCCGGGACCGGCGCACATGGGCGATTATTTTTACATCCACTATGTGGCGGTGGGGATATCCGCGACGCCGTTTGATGGAACCTTGGTCGCGTTGGATTACTGGAACGGCGAGATCGAAGGTGATGTCTCACCAGGCGTGGCGTTCGATGTGGATGTGGACCGGTGGAATTTCGGGGTGCAGCAGCGGGTGTGCGACTTCTGTGATCTGCGCGTTGGGTCCAACAATGGGGGATTCACCACCGGCTTTACTATCCATATCCAGGAGAATCTGGATTTTGACTACGCCTATATCAACAAAGCGCTGCGGGATAAAGAAAACGTCCTGGGCGATACCCAGTACCACGGTGTCGCGCTGACCTATCGTTTTTAAATGGTATACCCATTCGAATACACAAAGCCCGGAACGGTGTGGTTTCGGGCTTTGTTGTTTTATTGGGTCATGAATTCCAGAGCCGGTACACGGTGCGTGCGATGCGGGCACTATCCCGCAGGGCGCGCCAGGAAGAGACCTGGCTGGAAGATTCCTGATAGACGGAGGGAATGGGGAGTTGTGCGATCCGGGCGCGGTGTTTCAAGGCGAGCAGCAGCATTTCGGTCTCGATCTCAAAGCCGGTGGATTGCAGCGGGGGGGTGATTTGCTGTAACAGGCGACGGGAATAAACCCGGTACCCACACTGGATATCCTGGATCGAAGCGTGCATCAATTTGGAAATAAGGAACGAACTTAGGGTATTGGCGATCCAGCGCGAAAAGGGCATGGTGGCTCGGTCAAACTGGCGGGTGCCTATCGCCAAATCTGTCGCCCCTTGCAGAACGGGCGCGGCGATCTGGGGAAGGGTTGTGGGATCATGCTGGCCATCGGCATCGAGGGTAGCGCATACCTCCCACCCTTCCTGTTGCAAGAGCCAATGGAAGCCGGTACGCAACGCCGCACCCTTGCCCTGGTTGCGGGGATGGGTCAATACCGTGATGCCTGCCGAAGCCAACTCCTGGGCCGTATCGTCGGTGGAGCCGTCGTCGATCCCGATTACCAAGGCCCCCACCGTGCGCGCGGCTTCGAATACTGGCTGGCACAATGCACCCGCGTTATAGCAAGGGATCACAACCGCGATTCGGTGCTTGTCAGGGGAAGGCATTCGGCTCTCCATTTGCGTTGTTGGGATTTCCATCCATGATGGGTATTGAGAGGGTATTGTAATTGATTTGTTGTCTGGCTGTATCCCAGCCAGCCCACGTTCTGCTGCCTATTCGCACTTTGCCATTCTCCTTGTATACTATGCCATAAGTTTGATGCGCTTTATCCACTATTCTATATGACCCAAAAATGGAACCTTTATGAAGATTCTTTACTTTGATATCTTTGCCGGGATCAGCGGGGATATGTGCCTTGGCGCGCTGGTCGATCTTGGCTGCCCGCTGGATGAACTCCGCGCGGCGCTGGCGCCCTTGCAGATTCCTGGTTTCGATCTGACCGCCGAGCGGGTGCTGCGCGGCCCGCTTTCTGGCACCCAAGTCCATGTCCACCTGGAAGAAGAGCACCATGTCCACCGGAAGTTGGCGGATATGCTGGCGATTGTGGACCGGGGAACCTGGCCGGACGCCGTGCGGGCGCGAATCGAGCAGGCATTTACCGCGCTGGCAGAGGTCGAGGGCCGCATTCACAACAAGCCGCATGACCAGATCCACTTCCACGAAGTAGGCAGTTATGACGCGGTGGTGGATATCTGCGGTACCCTGCTGGGGTTGCATCTGTTGGGGATCGAGCAGGTGAACTGCTCCAAGATTCCTGTCGGAGAGGGCTTCATCACAACCCGCCACGGTCGCTTGCCCCTGCCTTGCCCCGCGACCGCACAACTGTTGGAGGGATTCA
>JAVFAP010000433.1:0-4167 GCA_034002445.1 bacterium
CGAAGATGTCTGGCAGGTCAAGCACCCCCAAACTGTCAGCGTCGTCGCGACCCGCTTGGAGGAAGCCCTCTTGGATATCGCCATTCAATTGCTCACACCCAAGGAAGATACTTCGGCTCAATAGGCTAGTCCCGAGAAGGGAGGGGAAATGATGACCACACCCATCGTCGTCTATGGCGCGGGCGGCCACGCCAAGGTCGTTCTCGATATTTTACGCCTGAACTCCCTGGAGGTTGTCGCCGTTCTGGATGACGAGCCCACCAAAACAGGGCTGCATTTCGGTGGATGCCCCATCTCTCGGGCCTCCGCCGCCTTGGCGGGCCTCATGCAGCAAAAAATTCCCGCCGTGGTCGCCATCGGCGATAACACCCTGCGGGCCCAGGCGGCCCAACGCATTCTCAATGCGGGTGGCCACCTGCACACCGTGGTCCACCCCGCGGCGGTCATCGGCTCGGATGTCACCCTTGGCGCGGGAACCGTGGTGATGGCCGGGGTCGTGATCAACGCCGGGGCGGCGATCGGCGCCAACGTCATCCTCAACACCGCCTGCTCGGTCGATCATGACTGTTCTCTCGGTGATCATACCCATATCTCCCCCGGCGCCCGCCTCGGCGGACAAGTCCACGTGGGGGCCTACACCCAAATCGGCATCGGAGCCTCCGTCTTGCCGGGTATTACGATCGGGTCTCATGTTGTGGTTGGCGGCGGCGCCGTCGTGATTCACCCCATCCCCAGCCATGCGGTGGCCTACGGCGTACCCGCCCGCGTGCATCGAATGAAAAATGAGACAAATAATCGGTGATAATCCCCGCTTTAAGTTACGAAAACCCTACCCCTGAGGATGGGCCTCTTTTGAAATGGACAAATTCATAAGAAATTGCCAGAAATCTATAGTATTCCCGGCCAAAACCGGGTAAGATGAAAGTGGAATTATTTGTTTGGAGGAGGAAGAGGATGAAACTTCTTTTGGTTGTGGTTTGCTTTCTGTTGTCGGTGCTATCTACCCAGGTTCCACAGCGAACGATGGCCCAAGGGTTGGATGAAATCACCGTGGATCTGCCAGGGCTCTCTCGCCATTCCGCCCCCCTAGTGCTGGTTCGGATTCCCGCTGGGACCTTCACCATGGGCAGCCCCGCCACCGAGCCGGGGCACGAATTCAATGAAGGCCCCCGCCGCCAGGTCACGATCAGCCGCGATTTTTATTTGGGAAAATACGAAATCACCCAAGCCCAGTGGAAAGCGGTGATGACCGATAACCCCTCCATTTTTGTTGGCGATGAATTACCGGTCAACAAAGTCAGCTGGCAGGATTGCCAATACTTCATCACCTGCCTCAAGGTGATGAAGAAGGATTCCGGCTTCCGTCTCCCCACCGAAGCCGAGTTTGAATACGCCTGCCGCGCGGGCACCCAAACCGCCACCTTCTTCGGCAATAACCCGCCTGTGGAAGTCATGACATCCTATGCGTGGTGTCGGCTGAACTCCGAGTTTGAAATCCACCCCGTCGGGATGCTGAAACCCAATCCTTGGGGTCTTTACGATATCATCGGCAATGTCTGGGAATGGTGCGCGGACTGGTACTACCTCTATGACAGCAAGCCCACGATCGATCCCACCGGCCCCCTCTTTGGCCGCGATAAAGTTATTCGCGGTGCCTCCTGGGCCGCCCGCGAAGAATGGCTGCGCTCCGCCGATCGGGGTAAATTCCCCCCCAACGAAGCCTACAATACCGGTGGCTTCCGTATCGTTTGGCAAGAACCGGCTTCTTGAGTTCCCGCTCTTTTTCCGTATGATGAAACCGATGGGGCAGCGTTCGTTGCCCCATCGGCTTATCCGCTTGTGAACGGAGTTCCGAGATTGGGGAGATTGGTATGAAAGTTCGAATTTCACATTGCCTTCTGTTCTTGTTGTTTGGCATCTTCTTATGCCCACTGGCATGGAGCGCCGAGTTCTTCGTCTCGGTGGATGGTCACGATAGCCAGCCTGGCACCCGCGAGGCCCCCTTCGCCACCGTGGCCCAGGCCCAGCAAGCCGCGCGATCGCTTCAAACTGAGGCCGTGACCGTCACCCTGCACGGCGGCGTCTACTACCTCCCCGAACCACTGCGCTTTACCCCAGCGGATTCCGGCTCCCAACAAGCCCCGGTGATCTACCAGGCCGTCCCCAACGAAACCGTGGTCCTCAGCGGGGGCCTGCGCCTCCAATTGCAATGGCAGCCCTATCGCGATGGGATATGGATGGCTTCGGTTTCCCCCAGCCTGGCGATCGATCAGCTCTTCCTCGATGGGCAGCGCCTACCCATGGCGCGCTATCCAAACTTCGATCCCTCGGTTCGGGTCTTCAATGGCTACGACCGCGACTGCTTCGCTCCCCAGCGGGCGGTACGATGGGCGAATCCAACCGGTGGATTCATCCACGCCATGCACAAACACGAATGGGGCGATATCCACTATGTCATCACCGGCAAGGACCCAGACAACCAGGTCCAATTCGAGGGCGGCTGGCAAAACAACCGCCCCTACGGCATGCACGACCAACACCGCTTCGTGGAAAACATCTTTGAGGAACTGGACGCCCCAGGTGAGTGGTTTTACGACAAATCCAAAAGCATTCTGTATGTTCTTCCACCCCACGGCCTGGATCTGACCACCGCCAAGGTGGAAATCGTCCGCCTAAAGGAACTGGTCCATCTCCAGGGTACCCCCTCCCAGCCGGTCCAGTGGATCACCTTGCGCGGCCTGACCTTTCGCCATGCCGCTCGCACTTTCATGGACAACAAGGAACCCCTCCTGCGCAGCGATTGGACCGTCTACCGGGGGGGTGCGGTCTTCTTCCAAGGCGCCCAACATTGCACCATCGAAGATTGTGTATTTGATCAACTAGGCGGCAATACCATCTTCGTCAATAACTGGAATCGCGCCATTACCATTCGCGGTTGCGATATCCACGAAAGTGGGGCGAACGGCATCGCCTTCGTCGGCCATCCCGATGCGGTCCGCAACCCCCTCTTCAAGTACGAAGAGCGCCAATCGTTGGCAGAGATCGACCTCACCCCGGGCCCCCGCTCCGATGATTATCCCCGCGATTGCCTGGTGGAAGATTGTCTGATCACCCGCACCGGCCGGGTGGAAAAGCAAACCGCTCCGGTCCAAATTTCCATGGCCTTCGCCATTACCGTCCGCCATTGCTCGATCTACGAAGTCCCCCGTGCCGGCATCAATATCAGCGAGGGTACCTTTGGCGGGCATGTGATCGAGTATTGCGATGTCTTCGACACCGTGCTCGAAACCGGCGATCACGGCAGTTTCAATTCCTGGGGCCGGGACCGGTTCTGGGGCCTGGAAAACACCCCGCCCAGCCGCTTGCCCGAATTGGCCAAACTCGATATGCTCCAGCCCAATATCCTGCGGCATAACCGCTGGCGCTGCGACCACGGCTGGGATATCGACCTCGACGATGGCTCGTCCAACTACGAAATTTATAACAATCTCCTCCTCAACGGCGGCTTGAAATTACGCGAAGGCTTCCATCGCACCGTCTATAACAACATCACCGTCAACAACACCCTCCATCCCCATGTGTGGTATGAAGAGAGTCAGGATATAGTCAAACACAATCTCTTCATGGCTGCCTACCGCCCCGCGGGCGGCATGCCCAAAGGCCGCTGGGGGCGGCAAATCGATCGCAATCTGTTTACCACATCCGAGGCCGATCGGACCGCTTTCGCCTCCCACGGCTGCGATCCTTCCTCGATCGTGGCAAATCCCATGTTTCTCGACCCGGCCCGTGCCGATTACCGGGTCCATCCCGATTCGCCCGCTCTGTCTCTCGGCTTCCAAAACTTCCCCATGGATCAGTTTGGAGTCCAAAAGCCCTCGCTAAAAGCCCGCGCGCGCCAGCCCGTGTTTCCTGCAATCAAAGGGAGCATTTCCGCTCCCTCTCCCGCGCTTCCGGTTTACCAATGGCAGGGCATGCTTCTGCGGGATCTCACTGGGGAGGCGTTTTCCGCCTTTGGCGTGAGCAAGGAGTCCGGCGGGATACAGGTCTTTGCCCTGACCGATGCCGCCACCGCTCCCCTGCGGCAAAATGATCTCATCCAGGGGATTAACAGCGACCCGGTGCGGAACATCGCCGAGTTGCTCCACCGTCTGGCTTCCCTTACCCCCG
>JAVFAP010000434.1:0-4135 GCA_034002445.1 bacterium
GTTTGTCATCGTTCAGGCATTGGGTGAGGGCGGGCAGGGATTGCGCGGTGGCGATGCGGCGCAGGACCTGGCAAGCGAATTGTTTGGCCCAGAAGGTAGCTTGGGGAGCGGTGAGGATTGTGTCCAGTTCCGCTTCGATATTCGCCAATTGCGAAGGGGTGGCGAGGCGGATGTTTTCTTCCAAGGCGGCCAATTCCTTGCGGCTCTGGTTGGGCTCATACGCTATTATGGTTTTGTAGGAGACGGGCAGAGGCCGCAGGCTGGTTTTGTTTTCTGTGGGGAAATTTTCGGGAACCGGCAGGGTGACGTTGCCGGTGGCGGCCCATTCCGTACCCCGCTGCAGGGTGAAGGCAGTGCCGACGCAGCGCAATTGTTGGGCATCATGGCCCAGGGCGGTGTGGAAGACTCGACCTTTGTGGTACTGGATGGTGAACAGCATAGGTTCATGCCGATTGGTCAGTTCGGAGAGAGCGGTCGCCAGCAGAGTGATATTTTTGGCGGGGCCGCGCAACTTGGCGTAGCATTCATCCGCGACATGCAACCAACTGGCGGGCAGGTCTTTCATGATGGGATGCTCGGTATTGCGGGTGACGACTTGGTACTCCACTTGGGGACCATGGGCGCCGCCGGGGCCAGGGGAGTTGTCTTCTTTTAACTGACCGTCTTCGTAATAGAGCATGGGGCCGGATTTTTCATTCCGGCCGCCCCAGCCGCCCACACCGATCATTTCGTTGAACTCTTGCCATTGGGGGAAGGCGTTGTTGGCCGCGTGAAAGATCACCAGGCCGCCGCCGTTGCGAACGTAGGATTCGAAGGCAATCTGGGTTTCCTTGGGCCAGTCATCGCCGGTATAGTTCATCACCAGGACGTCGTAGCCAGAAAAATCGGGGCGGAACGAATCCATTAGTTTGCCTTGGGCGGGCGTGGTGACGGTATCGACCTGGAATAAGCCGGATTCTAAGAGAATTTCGCGAAGAACAGGTGTGGTGCCCTGCCAATTGTGGTTGTTTTGCCCGTCGATGATCAGCGCTTTGAGGCTTGGTGCCGCTATGGCGGGGTTGCCACAAAGGGCGATCAGGGCCAGGAGCACAACCAAACCCGCGAAGGAACGGTACCATGTATGTAATAGATGTTTCATAAGTCGTTTTCCTTTTTTGGTTTGGTGAATTAGAGAATCCAGGGTTTGCGGTACGAACGGCCCAAGAGGGCGCTGGCGCCGGGATCGTCAAGGATTTCTTCGGTTTCGGGGTTCCAACGAATTTTACGGCCGGTGAGCATGGCGATTTCGCCTAAGTGGCCCACGCTGATGGAGCGGCAGGCGGCCTCGACCGGGGTGATGGTCAGCTGGCGGGTTTTGACGCAATCCAAGAAGTTGCGCTGGTGATCCTCGCTATGATAAAGACGCAAATCGTTGGGGCCGATGGCGTCAGGGCGGAGCAGGCGCTTGTCGGACGCATCCAGCCCGCCGCGGTCACACCAGACCCAGCCTTCATCTCCAATCCACTTGGTACCGCCCTGGCCGCCACTGTGGACGTGCATGACGATTCCGTTGGCGTATTTGCAGGTGAAATTGTATTTGTAGGGTGCGTTGTACAAGCCGTCTTCCGGGTAGTGACCGACGCCTTCGACTTCCACCGGGCCGGTGTGATCCAGATCCAGGCCCCAATGGGCGATATCGATGTGGTGGCCGGCCCAGTCAGTCAACTGGCCGCCGGAATAATCTAGAATCCAGCGCCAATCCCAGTGGCAGCGGTTGCCGCCGAAATCGCAGTATTCGCGATAGGGAGCGGGCCCGAGCCACATTTCCCAATCCAAGCCTTCGGGGACCGGCTTGGTGGGATGGACACCGGTCTGGCCGCCTGCGGGCAGACCGACTTCGACGGTGTGAATCTTGCCGACTTTCCCATTGCGAACCAGTTCGCAGGCGTGGCGGAAGTTGGATTGGGAGCGTTGCCAGCTGCCCGTCTGCCAGACGCGGTTGTAGCGGTGGACGGCATCACAGATGGCCCGGCTTTCGCGGATGGTGCGGGACAGGGGTTTTTCGCCATACATATCTAGCCCCTTTTTGGCGGCGGCGATAGCGGGGAGGGCGTGCCAGTGATCCGGCAGGGCGAGGGAGACCGCATCCAGGCCCTCCAGTTCCAGAAATTCGCGGTAATCCTTGAAGGCATGGCAGTCTTGGTTGTCATACCGGTTGTTGACCGCGTTTTTGGCGCGTTCCAGGTGGTTGGCGTCTACATCGCAGACGGCGATGTATTGAACATCCTCGTAGCGAAGGAAATTGTGCATATTGCCACTGCCTTGCGAACCGACCCCGATGGAACCCATCACGATCCGGTTGCTGGGGGCGGTATGGCCATCCGCGCCCCGAGCCGAGGCGGGAATGATGGTAGGGGCTACCAAGGCCGCTCCGGCAGCCGCGGAACGCAGAACAAAACTGCGACGGCTAAGTTTTCCCATGGATATAGATCCTTTCTCCATTTTGTTTCGAGTTGTTTTCCCATTCCAATTGAATCAACGTTGTATCATTAAACAAAACCGTATGTACGCGATGATCCTGAAGAGTTCAGCCTATGGGAAAAAGCGGGCTTCGTCAATTCGTTCGGGCTGAGATTTGGTGAATCTTTTTGTCCAGACGAAGACCGCGAGGGAAGGCCGCTTAGGGCTTGGGATGGCCGACAAGAACGAGGTAGACGGCTTCTTCCGCAGCGGGCATGCCCAGGGCCTGGCGTTGGGCTGGGGTGAGGTCGGGTCCAATGGGGACTCCCCCCAGGCTGAGCGCTTCGGCTTGCAGGAGCAGGTTTTGGGCGGCATGGCCTGCTTCCAGGTAGACATAGCGGCGGGCCTGGGTGCCGAATCGGGCTTCGGTGCGATCCAAGAGGGCCCCGATCACAACGATGCACGCGGCGCTTTGGATCATCTCGCTGTTTAAACCGGCAGCGGGAAGCAGTGCGGCTATGGGGCTGGATTGGATTTGCCGTACGGCGTGATCCGCGGGATTGTACTGGTAAACGCCATCCGGCAGGATGAGGTACAGAGTGAGGGGGTAAGTGGAGCCTGCGGAAGGGGTGGTCCGTTTTTGGGCGCCGGGACGGTTTATACCTTGGGCAGCCCAGCAGAGTTGGCCGATTTCTTGCCAGGTAAGTTGCTTGGCGGTGAATTCGCGGGTGGAGTGGCGTTTCCAGAGGGCTTCTTCCAGAGACAGGGGGCCTGAGGCGCGGGGGGCGGGGAGGGAAATCCAGCCTTTCTGAGGATTCTCTTGCTCCTGGGCCAGTGAGGGTACAGCTAGCAGGGTAAAGAGCAGAAGCCAGAGGGGCGTGTAAAATTTAAATGGGTCTCTCATCCTTGTTGTCTCCTCCATAAAGAAATGTTAAGGTACAATACCAAGAATCAATAAAAATTACAGCCGTTTCCTCCTGAGAATCGGAAGAGATTCTATCGATCTTTTTCCTTTCCCCTTTTGGTTTGCATATAGAGTTGAGAGGAAATCGGCGGTATACTTACACGGATTTTTCTGGTTCAGGAGGCCGATATGTCATTGCAAACGTATGTGGATGAGTTTTGCCAGTTGTTGCACCAGGTGGATCAAGCCGAGGTGATGGCGATGGTTGATGCGATTGTGGACGCATATAATAACGACGCGTTTGTGTTTATTATTGGGAACGGGGGCAGCGGCGCCAACGCTTCACACCTATGCGAGGATTTGGCCAAGGGTACGCTGTGCGATTTCGATAATCAAAAGCGCTTGAAGGTGCTCAGTTTGACCGATAACACCCCTGCGATTCTCGCTTGGGGGAATGATGAAGGCTACGACCGCATTTTTGTGGAGCAACTGAAGAACTACGGCCATCCTGGAGCGCTGGTGATCGCCATCAGTGGGTCTGGCAACAGCCCCAATATCCTCAAGGCGGTGGAATACGCCAACGCGCATGGCATGAAGACGTTTGGAATGACTGGGTATGACGGCGGCAAGTTGAAGCAGATCGCGCATCAAGGCATGCATGTCCCTTGCATGAACATGGGGGTGTGTGAAGCGGTGCATGATGTTTTCTATCATTACGTGATTGAAGAACTGTACCGCCGTTTCAAGGCGATGAGGGAACTATGAGCGTAGCGATCGGGATAGAAATCGGCG
>JAVFAP010000435.1:0-4132 GCA_034002445.1 bacterium
GAAAGGTATCCTTGGTTGTTTTTTGTCCAGGCGTCATTTTTTCTGCTCTTCTCACGGACAAAACCCGATCAATTTACTATTGTATAAACAACGATTACACTGTTCTGATCCTGGATTGTCTTTCGATCCTCTAACTCAAATAAAGGTTTGTTTTGCTATGAAGAATGGAAATTTTGGCCTTTGGATTTTTCTTGGTCTCGCCCTGTTGGTTTTTCCCGTGGAGACCTGTGCGGATGTGGTTATCAACGAAATCAACTATGACCCAATGGAACGGAACGATGTGGGGGGCTCGATCTATGAGTTCGTGGAAATCTACAACCCTGGTCCCGCCTCGGTGGATCTTTCCGGATATTTGTTCAAAGATGGCATTACCTTTACGTTTCCGAATCAGGTCATTCTCAACGCGGATGCCTATTTGGTCTTGGCGCGGGTTCCAACGAATTCGTATTGGCGTAACAAATCCTACCCGGTCGTCGGCCCTTATGAGGGGAAATTATCCAACGGGGGAGAAAAACTGGTGCTGACCCGGGCCGATGGCACCATTGTGGATCAATTGAAATACAACGATAAAGCCCCCTGGCCTCGCGCGGCGGATGGCTATGGCCCAACCTTGGAACGGATTGCCTGGGATCTGCCTTCCGATGATTTTCATACCTGGCGCGCCTCGCTGCGGGCGGATGGGACTCCCGGGACTCGCAACAGTGTTGCCGATCTTCCTCCCCGGCCCGTGATTTTGGCTCAGGAAATTTTGCCGAAATCTCCCACATCCAGCAATCCTGTCACGGTACGGGTGGGGCTGGATGCGCCCTTGCTTATTGATTCGGTCGTTCTCCAGTGGGAGACAGGCCAATCTGCAATTCAACGGGGAATGATCAATGCGGATGACACGTGGAAAATCTGGAAAGGTACGGCTTCGCCTTCTCCTGGGTTGGAATGGACAACCGTCGGGTATGATGATACCCGGTGGACTCTGGGCAAGGGGGGCTTTGGGTATGGGGATCTTGAACTAGTCAACACCATTCTTTCGGATATGCGGGGCAGCTACACCACGTTTTATATGCGGAAGAAATTCTCTGTAGACGATCCTGCCGCATTGGGTTTTCTTTCCCTAAAAGCCTATTATGACGATGGCTTTATCGCCTATCTGAATGGCAAAGAGGTAACCCGCGCGTTTGCGCCGGACACGTATACCCATCAGTCTCTCTCCGCGGGGAGCCATAACGCGGATGAACTAGAGACTTTTGATCTGGGCAACGCGGCCGACCTGCTCCAACAAGGGGACAATGTGCTCTGCCTGGTCGGATTCAATGTCTCTCTCGGCAATAGTACCGATTTTGTCCTCACCCCCTCCCTGCATTCTTCCACCTCGGGGGATGGGGATACCCAAAGCCCGATGCAGGTTGTATCTGAAACCGTCAACAGTGCCACTTTCGCTGCCACGATCCCGGCGATGCCCAACCAGACCTTGGTCCGCTACAATGTGAAAGTCACCCTGCGGGATGGCAGGACACTGCTCTTGCCCCATGCGGCGGAGATGCGGCCTTTTGAATCGTTCTTTGTTTATGACGACGATATCCCCTCCCATTTGCCGATTCTCTGGATGATGCAGGATAAAGTTTCCCGGCTCAGTGGCACTTCGCGATCGATATCCGCCGTGGTGATCAAACCGCTGGGGGATGAACCGGTGCAGGTGTTTGATGGGGCGATTATCCGTTCGGCGCGGAATGGGCACAAAGTCAAATTTCTCAAAGGGGAAGAATTCGACGAAAACCGGACCTTGAACTTCAGCCTGGAAGCGCCCCGGGAAGGGACGACCGCCGGAGGGCAATCCCCCCATGTCGAGCACATCTCCTATGGGCTCTACCGCGATTGCGGTGTGCTGACTCCGAGTTGCGACTGGTACCGTGTGATCGTGAATAATGTCCATTCCCAGCGGATTGCTGTTCAGCAGCCGAATGAGAATTTTATCGAGATGAACGGCCTCGATCCAGATGGGAATATCTACAAAATTGCCTATAACGAGCCGTACAACCTCTCGGGGACATCGATCAACTATTCCAAAAAGACCAACTTGGACGAGGGGATCGAGGATTTCGCCGAACTCTTTCAAAAAATGAATCCCCGTAGCAGCACCCTTTCCGCGGACTTGCGGACTTTCCTGGATATTGAGGAATTCATGGGCTACAGCGTGGCGACGATCATTCTCAGCCACTGGGACGGGATAAAGAACAACATCTTTTTGTACCATGATCTAGCCGAAGGAGGCAAATGGAAAATCATCCCCTGGGATGTGGATAAGACATTCGGCTATACCGATAGCGATTCGATGTACTATGAAATGCCCCTGGACTTTTTCCTGACCGCTCGCGCGCCGGAACCGACTGAACTGAATGGCCGGAACCTGGTAGGGCCCCTCCTGCGGCCTTTCCATACGGATCCCGAATTGAACCAGGAATTTGTCCGCCGGGTGGAGCGGGAACTGGATGGCCTCTTTTCCATCAACCGCATCAGCGGGTTGATCCAGGACGCGCAAGACTTGCTGCTGAACGACTTGCAATTGATCGAGCAGTATACCAATTCCACCAACAACACTCGCCGCAATCAAATTAATTCGGCATATGACACCATGCGTTATTTTCTCGTGAAGCGCCATGAGGTTTTGCGCTCGCAATTGCCGGTGAATTTCGAGGTAGCCCGCTCCGTACCGCAGGAAATTTTCCATGCAGGTACCACCATTTCGCCGATCCGCCTCACGGTGACCGTGCTGAATGGCGATACCAAGACGATGAATATAACAGAAACATTGCCGCAGGGATTCACCGCCGCCAATATCCAGGCCACCGTGGGGACCGTAAATTGGGTGGGGAACGAAATCCTCTGGTTCTTGCCTAATCTGACCACTGCGGCGGAATTGTCCTACGACCTCGTCGCCCCCGCGGAAAATCCCCCGTTTTATGCCACTCTCACCGGATCGGTATTGGCGGACGATACCCAGTATGCGATCCCCGATGTAACCCTACAATATATGCCGGATAATGTCTATCCGTTGGGCGAATCGTGGGAGGTCAGCGCCTCGGGAACCTGGCTTGTCATCGATGGGGTGCTGAATTGCTTCTCCGAGGACGATGTGGATCCCAAACATGCTTGGGTCAAGCAAACCTTCGGGACTGGGGACTATACCGTGGTGGCGGATGTACGTATGCTGACATGGGTCCTCAGCGACTATGCCCGCGCGGGGATTTCGGTCCGTATCAATCCAGAAGATGGAGGTCGGGGTTTGAATTTCCTCTACCACATGTACGAAAACAATGTGGGCTTGCTCAATGATCATGTGGCGTGGGGACCCGAAGCCGAATTCCCCTGGCAGGTCAGTGAATGGTGTACCATGACCCTGAAGATCGAGGGACGAACGCTGCAAGCCTCCATTCAAAAGAAAGGCGATACTGGCGGACCGTTTACCATGACCTGGGAAGACGATCGCCATCTCTTCCGCAGCCCAGGCTTCCCAGGTCTGGCTGGCGGCTCGATGGGAGGAATTGTATCCCAATACGACAACTTTAAGGTTATGGTCAATGGCCAAGTGGTCTTCGCCGATGATTTCAATTACAACGTAAGTGTCGAGGGCTGGTCTCTCTACTGAGAGGCTAGTGGTGGTTCGAGTGCCGAACCCACCCCTGTTTCTGTATTCGATCTGAATTAGAAAGGGCGGACTTTCGGGTCCGCCCTTTCACTTCCCCTTTTTCTATCTATCTTTTTAACAAAATCTCATCTACAATGACTTCTAACCTTCGATAACTTTGCCCAAGTGCAAATCGTTAAACGTATGAATCCATGAACCACATTTGGATTGGGGAATTATGATGAAAAGCGTACTGCACAGAAATCCTATTATCCGCCCTCTTCTAATCACCATTCTCGTAATTTTGGTTTTTTCCCTGGTGGCTTTTTTACCAGAAACCCCGCAGTCTGCTCCGCAAACGGTTCCCGCCAATGACTATCTTAACGTGGTGGGAACCTATCCCTTGGCTGGCGAGATGGCCTCCAACCGGATCATTCTCTATTTTGATCGGCCCTTGGCTCTCACGCAGTACAACTGGAATCAACGCATCTCAATCCAGCCCTCGGTTAGCGG
>JAVFAP010000436.1:0-4124 GCA_034002445.1 bacterium
TTTTGCCTCTTTCCTGGGAAGGAGTATAATCCAACACCAGACAGCCGTATACCATGGAATCCATTGCCAAGCCATGTCGTTGAAAGCCGTAGCGAGCCTTGCCACAGCAGCGAGCGATGTATGAATGACCGCACTTTTTCTTTTTTGGTAAATGCAGGGTTCTTGCTTCTCTTTTTGAGCCAAACGGCCTTGGTCTGGAGTGAGGCCGTTTGGATTAAACGGCATTTCAAGCCTTCCGACGGGCTGGCCTACCAGGTTGTCCGGGATATCGCGATCGACGAAAGCGGCACGGTTTGGTTTGCGACCTGGGGTGGAGGCATTTCGACCTTTAACGGATCCGACTGGCGGACCATCAACCAAGAAAAAACCGTTTCCGATTACATGATTCGCTGCTTCGCCCAGGATGCCAACCGTGGTCTATGGGTGGGCACCATCGCGGGAATCCGCCATTTCGATGGGAAAACCTGGACCACATACTCAACCCAAGACACCCCAGATCTTGCCAATGATTCTGTATTCACCATCTTGCCCCTGTCCAATGGGGAAATCTGGGTTGGGATGAGTGAAGGGTACTTGTACGCTTACTCTCCCCTTCGGAAAAAGGAGGCCCGATGGCGTTTAGTCCGGGAACCAGAGTTATTCAATTCGCGATCCATCCGTAGCTTGCTGGAAACCCCGGATGGCTCCATCTGGGTGGGTGGCAATAAAATCGATCATTTCGATGGGGAAAAATGGACTTCATACTCCGTCGGCGAAACCATCTATTCGTTATGCAGATCCAACGAAGGGACCCTTTACGCCGCCGGAACCCGTTCGTTATACCAATTCGATGGAACCGATTGGATCGCCATCCCGGAAGCAGGGATAGAACCCCGCAGCCTTGCTTGCACCCAAGACGGAACAGTAATCGTTGGCACCACGGTAGGGCTTCGAATGTATGAAGATGGGACTTGGAAGGATTTTACTCTGAGCAGTGACATTTCCTCCCCCTGGGTAGAAAATATCCGCACATTCCCTGACGGTTCGACCTGGATCGGAACCCGCAATGGTGTGTTCCTCGTCCGAAAATCGGATTGGTCCATCGCCACGCTTCCAACCCCCGATGCCAAAATCAATGAAAAATTCTTTGTTACATCTCCTACCCTCGCCCCTCATGTATTATCCGCGGAGGGGTATCTCTACCGATGGCAGAACGGGTCCTGGCTTTGTATCGGCGATTTTCGGGAAGCCAACGACCCCCCAGCGGGAATCATCCAGTTGGATGACAAGCAGATTATCCTTCAACGCCAGAAAACAATTGTAACTTACAATCTGGGGGACGCATCGGTCGTCCATACCATTCCCATAACCGATGTGGTCAACTATTCCACAGTGTACCGTACATCCAATGGCACCTATTGGATGCACGGCCTGGAAGGCGAAAGCCTGCATACCTGGAACGGCCAAGATTGGGTTCCCTCGTTAAAATGTGATCAGAACCCTTATATCAAAACCGACCATCTTGTTGAAACCCATGATGGCACGCTTTGGATTCTGTATTCCAACCGGATCGAAGCCGTGGGAAAAGAGTACCCGTTCTTATCACTCTTCACTTCCCCCCGCCTTCGTGGTCACCAAATCAAGGATATCCACGTCAGCCCCGATGGAACTATATGGTTCGGAACCAGTGGCATGGGCTTGTTTGTATACGATGGCAAAGAGATGATCAACTACACCACCCACAACGGTCTGCCCAATGATTGGGTGATGTGTGTGTACGAAGACACAAAAGGGACGATCTGGGCAGGCATGGATAGTTCCAGCGTGGCCTCCCTGGCCAACAACCGTTGGATTGCATTTTCTAACCAAGACTTTTCGGTCCAGGGCCGGATTACAGAGATCAGCGAAGACCCGGCGGGCGTGATTTGGTGCGTGGTCGAACCCAACGGCTTGGTACGTTATACCCCGTCCAGCGAGCCGCCGGACACCGAAATCGACGCCTTCCCCTCCGAAATTGTCCCCAATAGCGAAGCGATTTTTTCTTTCCATGGCCGAGACACCTGGCACATGACCCATCCGGATGATCTGGTTTACTCCTGGCGCATTCTGCATAAACGGACCGGAGATGTCATCATTCCTTGGAGCCCCTTTCACCCCGCCCGAATTATCACCAGCCCGCCCCTGTCCTCGGGGACCTATCAGTTTCAGGTCCGAGTCGCCGACAAGGAACGAAACATCGATCCCACCCCCGCGACAATCACCTTTTCAGTCGAACCGTTGCTGGTGCTGAAACCCGAGTTCTTGCTCACTCTGGCTATCGCCACGCTGACCATGCTGTACCTCGCGCTCCGCTGGTACACCGCTCATCGCCAATTGGTGTACTTGGCTCGGATCGATGGTTTGACCCAACTATTCAAGCGGGATTATTGCTACCAACTCTTTGAGGCCGAAATCAAGCGCGCCCATCGTTACAACCGTTCGCTTTCAATTTTAATGATCGATATTGATCATTTTAAAAAAATCAATGACACCCATGGTCACGATGTCGGCGACCTCGTGTTGCGCCAGGTAGCGCATAAAATTATGGAAAGCTGCCGTAGTCTGGATATTGTCGGTCGCTGGGGAGGCGAGGAATTCCTCGTCCTCCTGCCAGAAACCCATTTATCCAAAGCCTATGAATGTGCGGAACGGATCCGTGAGACCATCCAAGCCCACTCCATTCCCTTCAAAAAAGGCACGTTATCTTGCACTATCAGTGCCGGGATCGCTCAGTTGACTCCCCAGACCAACACCCTTCCAACTCTGCTCAAAGCCGCTGACAAAGCCCTCTACGAGGCCAAGGCCAACGGCCGCAACCGGGTAGAAACACCCCCCTCTCCATCTCCCCAGAGTTCGCCTGTATTAGAAAAAAAGTTGATCTTCTGATACGGCAAGTTTCTAACAAACGCATCCCGTTTGGTCAATCCAAATCAAAGCATTGGCCTTATTGACCCTCCACGCTGGAGTGTGGTAGGCTAAAGAATAGCCGTCAGGACACTAAGAACCCTCGCATGAGCCGCCTCCCGCGGAGACGCGAGGAGTGTTCAGTGTGGCCTGCCTGAACTGATAACACTATACCTTGTACAGGAGAAAGCCTGGCATGTCGAATCTTTCCCGCCGTTCCTTTTTAGCCGTATCCGCCGCAGCCACCGGATATTCTCTATCCCGCTCCGCACAAGCCGAGGACATCATCCCCGGTTTTGACCAAACCAGCACCGATGTGGACAAAACCCAAGTCTGGCAGCCGTTTACCGACCGCAAGGTCCGGGTGGGGATCGTCGGGCATGGCGTATGCCAGTTCGGCCTGGAATTTGGGCTTCAGCATCACCCCAATGTGGAACTGGTCGCCGTCAGCGACTTGTTCCCCGACCGCTGCGCCGATATGGCCCAAAAGGCGAACTGCGCCAAAACCTACCCCTCCTTGGAAGAAATGGTGAAGGACGATCGTATCGAGGCCATCTATTGCGCCACGGACGCCCCCTCCCACGCCAAACACGCCATCCTCTGCATGGAGCATGGCAAACACGTCGCCACGGCGGTCCCCGCCTTTCGCGGCGATATCGAGGATGCCGAGCGGCTGCTGGAATGCTGCAAGAAGCACAAGGACTTGGTCTACGCGATGTTCGAAACCTCGTGCTTTCATGACGACCTGTATGCCATGGAAAAACTTTACGCCGCAGGAGTCTTTGGACGGCTCGTTTATTCAGAAGGCGAGTACTGCCACCCCCACTCCATCGGCGCCCCTGCCCTTGGGTCCTACAAAGACTGGCGCAAGAAAGGCTGCCCGATGTGGTACCCCACCCATGCCACCGCCTACTACGTCGGCGTAACCCACAAAGCGTTGCTCGATGTCTCCTGCCAGGGGACCCCCTATTTTGACAAAGAGCGGCAGGTGCCGAACCCAAGTGGCAATATCTTTGTATCGGAAGTGGGCTTATTCCGGACAGAAGAAGGCGGGATTTCGCGGATGATCATCTGCAACTCGCAGGGTGAGTACCTGGAAGCGGGACGCATTCGGGGTGAGTATGGCGGATTCAACCACACCTTTACCGGAGATGAAACCGGGAGGACACGCTATGAAGAAGCGGTCCAGGGGGGATTGCAAT
>JAVFAP010000437.1:0-4123 GCA_034002445.1 bacterium
GCTAATTTCTTCTTTCAGAATATACAGGATTGTCCACCTTTTTTGTATCCTACGTACTCACTTACCGGATGAACCTTTTTTTTATTGTATTTGTAATTCATGTTCAAGCCCAAATAGGAGAACTGGAGATTCCGTTAGTCATTCCACTGAAACCTGTTCAGATTGAAAAATTACGAGAGGTCGCATCGACTTATTCTGAAGCCAAGATGTTTGCGGATCTTGTTACTCAGGAGGCGCAGCCATTTCTCGGTACAAAACCGAACCCAATAAAAGCAATCCATTACGAAGGATTTGTCCATACCGATCCGCAGCGAATCGAAAGCGTAACACATTTGCAGGATATGGCTCGTGTGTCATGTTTGCTGAAATATTGGATGATTTCTGGAGATTTACGAGCGGAAGAAACGCTCAAGCAATATATCCTTGCATGGATTCAAACCTATCAGTTAACCGGGAATGATGTTAACGAAAACAAATTATATCCTCTCTTAGTCGCGTATTATACTATTCGTGATTCATTTTTGGCTGAAGATTGCCTTGTCGTTGAGCGGTGGATCCAAAATCTTGGGGCTTTGCATGAAGATTCAGTAAAGAACTCGAATCATTTAACAAATCGATATTCAAAGCATCTGCGATTACTGGCAATCGCTGGAATGATATTGGGGAAACAAGACTGGGTTGTGGCCTCGTATGAGGGAATCAAACGGTTTATATCCAATAGTTTGTATGAAGATGGTAGTAGTTTAGATTTTAGACGCAGGGATACCTTAACCTATCATGCGAGTTCGTTAATACCTCTGATCGAGTTGGCGTTTTTATTGGGGAAACAAGGAAACGCATTGTATACATGGTCTTCAATAAAGGGAGGATCTTTAAAAAAATCGGTGGATTTTGTCGTCCCTTACGCGATGGGAGAAAAGACCCGCCAGGAATGGGTTCATTCTGAAGTGGCTCTTGATCACCGCCGTGCGGAAGAGGGGATCGAAGAATACCGCATCGGTCGATACTATGAACCGGCGTCCGCTCTTGCATTAATGGAACTTGCCGTTTTTTTTGATCCGAGTTTAATGCGCGTTGTTCATCATCTCACACATAACAAAGCAGAGCTGTATCCGACATGGCAGACACTCATCAATGAGGTCGCAAGAGTGAATTGACGCTCACGTCTTCCCTCAGAGGGAAGGCGAACCGAGTCGAACAATGCGTCAATCAAGTCAATCAATCAATGTGAATAAATATTGGGTTGGGAGCGTTTTTTTCCAGAATCACATCCTCTTTCAAGCATGAATCAATCCTGTGGTTTGAGCGAAAGCGAAAAATCCGTGGAGCGAATTCCAAGGGGCCTTGTGGCCTTTTTTATCGCTTGTTCGCCTCGTTGGATTTGGAACTCTGCACAAGTGAGGCCGCTTCGGCGAATTTTCCCGAGAGGATACAGGTCTGGATATAGGCCTCGCGGACAGAGGGGGCTTGGGGATTCTTTTTGAGCAGGGCATGCAAGAGGGTGTAGGCCTCATCGGTCTTGCCGGCTTCTTGGGCCGCCAGGGCATATTCCAAGAGGATGGCGTCGTTGGCATGTCCTTGTTTGAGAAGCGGACGCAAGAAAGCCAACGCTTCGCTGGGCTTGGCCATTTGCCGCAGGGTCTCGCTATACAACGGCGCGATTTCCTTTCGATAATCCGCAAACTGGTCCAACAAGGCGAGGCAGAGCCGTTTTGCTTCGTCTTCCTCCCCCCGGTCGAGATAGGCTTGCACCAGATCGAGTTGGATGGCTAGCGAGCCTGGATTGAGGCGAACCGCCTGATGAATGGCAGAGAAGGCTTCGCTGTAATACTTCTGTTGCCGATAGGCTTGCCCCAGAATTTGATGGGCTTCGGCGTCATCTGGCATCATCCTGATCCGTTTTTTTAAAAATGCTACCGCACGCTCTGCCTGGTCTGTTGAGAGCAACGCGATCGCCAGGCGCCGCAGGGGTTTGCCGGCACGCGGTTGTTCTTCAACCATCTGGGCCAACAGCGGGAGTGCGATGGCCCAGTTCTGGGTATCGAACGCGAGTTTGGCTGTATGATTTCTAATGGTTTTTGAGAGGGGTTGGATTCGCAGGGCGGCATTGTAATGGGTAAGGGCGGCAGGCCATTGAGACTGGCTCTCATATAATTGCGCCAGGGTGAGGTGAAGTTCTGGATTCTGGGGTTTGAGTTGCAATGAGCGCTGATAATTCGCCAGTTGGCGTTGAGAGTTCCCCGCTTGCCCATAAGCCTGGCCCAGTAATTGGAACAGATGGGCATCGGCGGGGGCGTATTCCTGGGCTTTATTCAGTTCCACGATGGCGTTGTCTGGATCCCCCTGCTGCATGAGGTGGGTGGCAAAATCCCGCAGGCGATCCACCTCGGCGGCTTTGATGCGGGGGGAGGATTTGACCAGGATTTCGATGAACATCTTGATGGCGCGGATGCGCTGGTGCCAAGGCATGGATTTCAACCGGCGTTCGATCACGGTTTCGATCTGGGCCCGTTTCGCTGCTTCCACAAAGCGCAGGTAAAACTCGGCGGATTGGCGGAGGGTGGTTTCTTCCGCGGTTTCTTTTCCCCGTTGCTGGCAATACGCTTTCAGCACGCCAAGAAACTTGGGGACAGTGGTTTCCAGGTAGAGGGGCGTGGGGTGGGGGCGGTCGATAATCTCTGCCGCGATGGCCAGCATCGCTGTTCCCAAATGATAGGTTTTGATGGAAATGCGGTTTTCGATCTGGTCGATCTCCAGTTTACGCTTCAGTTCAGTCAATTCACTTTTCAAGGTGGGGAAATCGTACTTTTGGGCCAAGGCCGCGAGAC
The DNA here is from genome assembly GCA_034002445.1 of bacterium. Classification (GTDB taxonomy): domain Bacteria; phylum Hinthialibacterota; class Hinthialibacteria; order Hinthialibacterales; family Hinthialibacteraceae; genus JAVFAP01. Next base: position 2,829 of record JAVFAP010000437.1, read on the forward strand.
GGGAGTAGAGGTCATCGGCGGCGGCGGATCTCAAACTTTCGCGTACACGGCGGCGAATCTCGTTCAGGAGTTGGGTTTGAACCAGTTCTTGGCGCAGGGCGTTGGCTTGCGCGTGGCGGTGTTGGTCTGGGGGTGTTTGCCCGGTTTCTGTAGGATCAGCCATCGTTATTCGATCATCGCCTCTTGCTCGTCTATGAAAGAGCGGTCTTGGAAGGGGAGAATTTGCAGCGCATCGTTCATCACCAGGATGGTCGCAGGGCCGGTGGGATTTTTGATTACCAGGCTATGCGGGCCGATCTGGACTTCCGTTCCCGACAGCATGGTGCTGCGCACACGGATCGTGCGAAGCATGGACCGGGCGTCCTGCAGGGTGTCCAACAGGGTTTGGTGTTCGGCTTCTTTTTCCGCGAGGCTGGCGCGGGCGTGGTCCAGGGTGGTCTCCAACTTCTCTCGCAGTTTCTCCTTGCTGGGCGGCAAGCCCTGATTGCTTTGTTTAAACAGGCGGAGGGTTTCCAGCGCCTGTTCTTCATCCTGGATCTTCTCTTTTTTCTTTTGAATGATTTCTGTGCTTTTGGCGATGCGGGATTCCAACTCTTCCAGATCGTATCCCAGGCGGATGGTGGTCTTGGCGCCCCGCTCACTGCCGATGGAATCCGCGATGACATCCTGCACGGCTTCAATCAACCCCCCCTTGATTTCCGCTTCGTTTCCTTCCACATCCAAGCGGTGGCAGCGCAAGGTGGACAGAATGACGGGGCCATGGACACGGATTATCCCCTTTGCGCAGACGGTGGCTTCATTAATGAATTTGGCGTCGATGTGCTGCTCGGCCTGGATCAGCGCTTCCCGCTTGCCCTGCACCCCGCCAGGGAGAAAGATGTTGCGTTTGGATAGAAGGGTGCCACCTTCGGTGGTGCCTTTAACAATGATGTCTTGCAGCGATTCGACCCGAAAGCCGCTCAACACATCCTGGCAAACCTGGATCGCCACGCTTGCGTTGATATTCCCCGTAGAATAATCCACATTTTCTTGGATATCCAAGAGGGGGACGACGAAAATCTGGCCGTCATCCATAAACGCGCACCCATCGATCGCGGACCGGAGGGTGAGGCGGTCCGGTGCATATTCAGTGAAGGGGATCTCGGGGAAGGGGATATCTTCGCCATCGTGGCAAGGGATGGTGTCCCCAAACACCGTAAATCCTGGAACTCCAGGGGTGGCCGGTATTTTTTTGAGAATGGGCTGACCTTGGGAGACATTGACGATGGTATGGATTTCCGTAAAATCCGCTATTT
>JAVFAP010000438.1:0-4118 GCA_034002445.1 bacterium
ATTGCCAATCAAGTTGACAAATACCTGCCGCAATTTCCCTTGATCCGCGCAAATCAACGCGGAGGATAACTCGCTTCGCTCCATCAAGAATTGCAAATTTTTTTCCTCTGTGCGGGTTCGGAAAATCGTTTCCAAATCCCCCAACAGGGTATAGAGACTAAATGTCGTAGGGCTTAACGTGGCCTGTCCCGACTCAATCTTGGATAAATCCAAGATATCATTAATCAGGTTGAGAAGATGATTTCCACCCTGAATAATGATTTGCACAAACTCCGCTTGCCGGGGTGTCAACGCGCTGTCTTGCTTCAACACCTGCGCAAAACCCAGAATCGCGTTCATCGGGGTGCGGATTTCATGGCTCATATTCGCTACAAATTGGCTCTTGGCATAACTGGCCGCTTCCGCGGCATCGCGGGCAATGCGGTCTTGCTCGGCCTGCTTCCGGTCCCGGATATCCCGCAAAATGCCCACAGCGTTCCAACGCCCATTGAGGAGGATGGCGGAAAGAGAAATCTCCAATGGAATCTCCTCCCCCTCCTTGGTCACCCCCGTCAATTCCAACGTACGGCCAATCGTCGTCCCCCTCCCGGTCTCCACAAATTCCGGAAACGCATCAAAAAACGCCTCGTGGAAGGAATTGTGGGCTATCAATCCGTGCAGATCTCGCCCCAAAGCCTCCTCTTTCGTATAACCAAACAGCCTCTCCGCAGTTGGATTCCAGAATGAGACAAGCCCCTCATCATTCATCATGATAATCGCATCGTTCGCCGAATTCGCAACTGCATGCAGTTGCTCTCGACTGTCCATTAACCGTTTTTCAGCAAGCCGCCGTTCCGTGATGTCCTCTATTGTTTCATGAATCGCCACGATTCGTCCTCCCTCATCCCGGATGGGAATGCCCAAGAGGGAAAACGTACGGCGTCCCTGCGCCGTTTCCACCGTCTCTTCAACCTTCTGAGGGCTTCCCGTTTCTAGAATTGCATGAAGATAACACGTCGCACAGGGATCTTTCGCCATGGAATCGCAGGGATGAATCTGGCATACCGGCTGCGCATGGGTGGCAACTGCCGGAAACCAGGTCTTGTATTGTTCGTTACACGCCACGATATCCTTCTTCTGCAAACTGATGATGGCGATCCCAATCGGCAGACTTTCGGTCATGATCCGGTATTTTTCTTCACTTTGCCGCAACGCGGTCGTCATCTCATACGCCAGAACCAAGGCTCGTCTGCGCGTGGTTTCCAACGAAAAAACCAGAAAATAGGCCAAAAAACTGATAACCAATCCCACCACCAACACCCATCCGGTGCCCAGTTTCCCGGCCCCGGCCAAGAACACCGGGGTGGAATGGAAAAGGATTGTCCATTGCCGTCCGTTCAGATCGATGGTCTTTTGCTCGGTAATTAACGGCGCTTCTCCTTCGGACACGGTGCTCGATTCGGAACTGGCATACATCCGGTTCGCTGGATCATGAGGAGAACCATCATAAATTTCAAACGCGATATCCACCCCTGCGATTGGTAAAATCTGATTGATGAATTCCCGGATCAAAAAGGCACCGGATACATACCCCCTGATGGCATCCTGCCGCTCCACAGGCGTGTGTAGAGGCATCATGGGAGCATAAACCGGCGCAAAGAGAACCAGCCCCCACCCTTGAATCTCTTCTTTGACCTGCTGCAAATCTACCTTTCCCGTAATCTGGACCTCTCCACGATCCCGAGCCTTCTCCATTGCATCCCGCCGGATCGGCTCAGAAAAGGTGTCATACCCCCGGATGCTTTGATTCGCTCCGTTCCAGGGCTCAACATACACCAGTACCGCATACGCCTCTCGATCCCCGGCGGGCCATACGGTATACGCTGGCAGCCCACGATCCCGCATTTCTCCTATATGATCACTCAGTTCGTCGGCACGCAAAAAACGGATATAATTAAAAGAGACCAACCGATCCACCAGAGTGTTGGCCCGGGTTTTCTCATAATACTCCCGCCACTCCTCCTGAGTTACCTCCACCGAAGCCTGAAATAAGTTGGAAGCCCCTTGAAGATACAACGCATACAAATCGAACTGGGAATGAATCGCACTGCGGATCCGGTGCGTATATTCTTCGAACTCCCCCCGGATCCGCTGGAGTTCCACGGTTCGCCAATGCCACCAAACCCCTAACGTGCAGGATAGAAACACCAAAAAGAGGGCATGGGGGATAAACCGCCTGAACTGGGTTTGTTTCACTTCCGAATCCACCGCATCGGTTCGGCCCGATTCCCATAGCACAAAAGGAGCCGCTTCCTCTCGTTTCTCGTTACCGCAAACCATGGTCTTTACTCCACAACAATAATCCGCTCACGCCCATCTATCGGAATCGGGCACCCAGAGTAAGAAATTCTTACATTATAGTGTAGGACTAAATACTGGATAAACAAAATTTATTTTGCAAATTCCATTTTTTCTCTTGACAAACGAATCCTTAATCGTATAATAACATGTGTTTAGAACGAAAGGATCATTCGATGCTCTCTAAAACGGGAACTCATGCATTACGGGCCGTCATCGCCTTGGCCGAACTGCCCCACGGCGAATTCGCGGGCGCGGCCGCCATCGCAGCCGAAATCAAAGCCCCCCGCAATTATCTGGGCAAACTGCTGCAACAGCTCGCCCACGCCGGCATCGTGGAATCCCAAAAAGGCATGGGGGGCGGCTTCCGCCTCGCTCGCCTGCCCGAAACCATCTCCCTGTTCGACGTCGTCGATCCCATCGATCACATCGACCGCTGGACCGGCTGTCTCTTAGGCCAGGACCGCTGCGCGGATGGCAACGCCTGCGCCCTGCACCACCGCTGGAAAACCGTGCGCGATGCCTACATCCAAATGCTCAAGGAAACCCGTATCAGCGATCTGATCCACCAAGATCTGCCCTTGGTCCTCAGTGGATAACATTTTTTTCCACAATAACAGATAATTATATGTGATTATACAAATAAACACAAAGGAGTCTGCCCATGAAACCTACCGATATCCTTAAAACCGAACATCGCGTCATCGAACAAGTCCTGAACTGCTTGGAAGCCATTGCCAATCTCGCCATCCGCGATGGGCGCATCGATACCGCCGACGCCCTCCAAGCAATCGAATTCTTCCAGCGTTTCGCGGATCAGTGCCATCATGGCAAGGAAGAACACCATCTTTTCCTGTGGCTGGAATCCCGTGGCATGCCCCGCGATGGCGGCCCCACCGGCATCATGTTCTACGAACACGAGCAAGGCCGCCTGCACATCCGGGGGATGAAGGACGCCATCGAAAACAGCAACCATGGCCAGACCGAGGCCCTCAAAGTCTTCGCACAGCACGCCCACGCCTATATCAATTTGCTTCGCGAGCATATCCAGAAAGAAGACCATTGCCTCTTCGCCATGGCCGATAACGCCATGACCGAAGCGGACCGCCAAGCCATGCTGCAAGCCTTCGCCCATGTGGAGAAAGAAGATATCGGCGCAGGCGTCCACGAACACTACCTGCAAATTGCCGAGACCCTGGCGCAAAAATACAACGTCCCCAAGGCGGAGATCGATCCCCATGCCCTGCAATGCGGCTGCCATCATGCCTGAATCGTAAGAGACCTTTTCGTGTCCTTCTCCTTTTCTTCCGCGGCCGCCCAGCCATCCCATTGGGCGGCCGCTCTCTTTTCCACTCCCTTTACCGGCCGGTAAGGATTGATCCTGCAGCGAAGATGCGCATAATAGAGGGCCAAAGCTCCCCCTATTTTTTTCAGGGCGATACCAAGCCGCTCGGCTTTAAAATCCATAGATCCAGCAAGAGGACCAATTTCAATGGCACAAAGTTCATACTTCACAGCCGATCAGGAACTGTTTAAATTATCTAAATCCTATGTGAAGATGATTCACGAATCGCAATTGGAAGATTGCGTCCTAGGGTTGGCTCAGTCCCACGACTATTTCATCCCCATCTTTACCCTCAACATGGATCCCTATTACATGGAAGGCCTGCGCTTACCCAAGGTGCTTCCCCAATGGGATTGGAAATTCCGCTACCTGGATTTCCAAAAAAATGAACTGATCGAGATCGCCCTGCGCTTTCATATCGGCTTCCTCCGTCATC
>JAVFAP010000439.1:0-4115 GCA_034002445.1 bacterium
TGCTGGTCTATGACATCCAGGATGTCGGAGTGAAGTGTTATACCTATATCTCCACCCTGTATTTATCCCTGTATGCCGCTCGGCGGGAAAATATCCCGCTCTATGTGTTGGACCGCCCCAATCCCATCGGCGCGGACCGGGTAGAGGGGCCGGTGACCCATCCTATCTTCAGCAGCTTTGTCGGGCCCATGCCGCTGCCCTTGCGTTATGGCATGACCATCGGTGAACTGGCGGTGATGATGAATGAAGAACCGCTGCTGGGGTTCGCCCCGCGCGCCGATCTCCATGTCGTCAAGATTACGAACTATCGGCGGGATATGGCGTTTGATCAGACCGGTCTTTTGTGGACCGCGCCCTCGCCAAACCTGCCGACGCTGGATTCCGCACGGATTTACCCCGGCATGTGCCTGCTGGAGGGGACCAATTTGTCAGAAGGTCGGGGGACGGAATTGCCATTCTTGACGATCGGTGCGCCCTATGTAGATGCAAAAAAATGGCTGGAATCGCTACCAATAAAACTGCTGGATGGTGTCAAAGCGGAGGTGATTTCGTTTACTCCACGGTCGATTCCAGAAAAAGCCGTCAATCCCAAGCATGAAAACAAACCGTGCCAGGGGCTTCGGTTTACGATTACCAACCCCGCCCATGTCAGGTCTCTGGATCTGGCGGTGGCCTTGCTGTGTAGCGCGCAGCGGCTTTTCCCAAAAGACTTCCGGGTGACGAAAACGATGGACCGGCTTTGGGGCAACGAGGATTTGCGGTTTATGATCCAAGAGAAATGGGATTATACAAAAATCATGAACACTGTCCGGGCCGATGAAGAAGCGTTCCTCCAGGTGCGGAAAAAATACCTGCTTTATCCTTTAGAAGGATCCTGAATTTATAAAAATGACAACCCCGTTTTCCAGCCAGGCTGGAAAACGGGGGAATCTTTTTATTTGGTAAGGGATTTGAGCCAGAATCCCATCGGTTTGGGCGATTCGGCTTCTTCGCCGACTTCTTTCCACGTCATGGTTGTCATTAATTCGGGATGTTTGGTATAGCCGCGCTTGCTCCAGAAGGCATCCAGAGGGATATAGCCTTGCGGGCGCGCGGGGTGATCCGGCGGGCGCTCGACGGCGCAGAAGCAGGCGGTTTGATATCCCCATGTCCGGGCTTGGGACTCGCGTTCCTCAAAAAAACGCACTCCCACCCCATGGCCCCGGTACGGCGGCAACAACACCGATTCTCCAAAATAAAACAGCGAATCGATCGCGTAGCCATGCTCGACAAAGGGCTGCTGTAATTCTGGCGTTTCGTCCCGCAAGGGAAGCGCGCTGGTTGCGCCTACGATCGTGCTCCCATCGAAGGCGACGGCCATCATGCTTTGGGGGGAGTTGATATAGGTTTGCAGGTAGTGTTCTTCATACGCCAAACTGCCATCGTACAAATAGGGGAATTCACGGAACACCGTGATCCGCAGGCGCGCGAGTTCTGGGATATAGGGCTGGATCTCCGCGCCGGAAAACCGTTGGATGTGCAAGGGGCTCATGGTTCCTCCTTCGGTTGGTTTTGGGTGTAGCCTAACCGCTGGTTTCAAAAAAGCAATGCTGAAATTTTATGGGACCAATTCAAGATACCCCCACAGATCGGGGTGGCTCTGGATAAAACTGGCGCGGGTGGCCCAATAACTCACCACGCTGCGGCGGGTTTGCCGGTTGCGCTCGAATTTCACCAGGTTGAAACGGAGGGTGTTGCCTTCTTCAAAGGCGGGCAAATGCTGGCTTTCAATCAGGGCCTCCACGGTGGTGGTCTGATCGTTGCTTTGGCTGCGTACCTGCCCTACGCTTTTTTTGTCGCGGACTAAATCGATTCGCCACGCAGACGTGTCCTTTGTCTGTTCTTTGAAAATCATGATGATCGGCATTTCGTCCCTTAAAAAGAGGGCGTCTGGCTCGGGGGTAACCATGAGCATTAGCCGGTCGATGAAATTAGGTAACACGTCGGGATAAGAAAAATGAAAGCCGAGATATAACCCCTTGGCTGTCCACATGAGATGGATATCGGGATCAGGCAAACTGGTTTCCGGGGTCCCCTGATATTTGGAATACGTTTCCAACCGCATGGAGACGCGGGTGCTGTCCTGCCAGTCGGACAGATCGCCATCCAGGACCGGGTCGGTTGTGGTACGGGAAAGTTGCAGCCGGGGGGGCGTCGCGGGAAGAAAGGTATCGTGGCTTACCCAAAAATCCAGCGGTTTCTTGAACAGGTAGCCGGGTTCATCGGCGATCACCAGGGTCTCGTCATCGTAGCAGACGGCTTCCGTCCATCCCATCACACTATGAATGAAATGGCTGGGGGGCTTGAGCAGGTCGGCTTCCTCGATGAATGGAAAAAAATACACCCCATGGTAGGTAAGTACCGCGAGTTGATTGTGAACAGCGGAATACGCGGCGTCCGACACGAGGCCTTGAACTTCCATCTCGCCTACTTCGTTGGCCACCACCGAGGTCTTGGGGAGAAATGTGTCAATCTTGAATATCTTCGGTTTTTGGAACGGATCGTCGGTCCGCGTGATCAGGTAAATTTTGTTTTGGAAGAAGAAGATCGCTTCGCAGTTATGCGACTGGCGGTCGGCATAGGTGAAGAAACAGGTTTCAATGGTATCCACCGTCTGCTGATCGGCTGTGGGGCGCGGGAATTTGTGGATACTGTAAAACGGGCGGATGGCGTTGTTGTCGCCCATTTCGCCGATATAGAGATGGCCCTCGGGATCCGCGGTCATCCCCTCCCAATCCAAACTGACCACGCCTTCGAGAAGGACAGTCTGGAGGCAGTCGCCCTGGTCGTTGATGCGGTATAGGACAGTGTCTTCGCTATCGTTATGGACCCAGTATTGCCCGGGCTGATCCGCCCGGGTGATGCCGGAAAGTTCATCCAGGCGGGGGTGGCTGATCTTGGCGGTCGGGCGATATTCGCCATGGGGCGCATTGATTTGGGCATGGCTCGCGGTGGGGTACAGCAGGCCGCAAAGAAGACAAATGATGAGGTGCCGGTGCATAAGCAGGTTCCCTATCCTGAGGTCGTTACGCCATTATGAGAACCTTTGGCGCCGCTTGTCAAGAAAGGGGCCATGGCGATTCTTAGGATACCAGGTCTTGGCTTCTTTCTTTCCGAATCCACAAAAAGCCAACCAGCGCGCCCAACAGGCCGATGGCGCTGTAAAAATAAAAACTCTGCTGGATCGCCTCGGCCCGGCCCAGACCAGAATGATACCCCACAATCGAACTGGCAACCAAAAAGGCGACCACCTGTCCAAGGAAGAAGGCCAGGATCAAAAAGGTTTGCGCGGTGGAACGGATGCTTTCTTCGCATTCCGTATCCAAGTACATGGCGGAAGCGTAGAAATACCCGACAACCGCGGGGCCGTGCAGCAGAAACACCAGCAAGATGCCCACCGGGGATTGGATGTACAGGAAGAGAAACCAGCGGATTCCTTCGGCCAGGCAGCCCAAGGCGACAGTGTTCTTAATTCCGATGCGGTCAATGATTTTATCGGTGTTGTAGCCCAACAGACTCTCGCAACTGATCCCGAATAACCACAGGGCGGAAAAGAATTTTTCCGAATAACCCAGGTGCCCAATGTACGGGCCCAGGTACAAGGTTACCGCGGAGGAGGAAGCCCCGCCGCAGAAGATCACGAAATAGAAGATGAGAATGTTTTTATCTTTTAAAAAATGATACGAATAGTGGGCGGGCGGCCGGTGGGGTTGGAAATCGTTTTCATTCCAACGGCTGAGCAGAATGGCGAGGAAGAAAAAAAGCCCCGAACCCAGGAATACCAGCACCCGGCCTTGAAACCCCCAAATCTGAGAAAGATGCACCAAGGGGGGAACGACAAAGAAAGCGGCGGTCATGAAACTCAAACTGCCGATCCAACGGATCTTCCCGAACTTCCGCCTCTCCGAGGGGCCGAGAAACGAGAGCATGACTGAGTTCGATAACCCCGTCATCGAGACATAGCCGACACTCAGAAAAATGGCGCCAAAAAGCAACAGCGAGAATCCCCCCAGCGAATACAGAAAGGGGAACAGCAATAAACTGGCGGAAGTCAGCAAGAGGCAAAGCCGATACGT
>JAVFAP010000440.1:0-4094 GCA_034002445.1 bacterium
GGCGGACTCTGGTCAAGTATGGGGGCCGTGTTTTCACCAAGATCGAGTTTCCCCGGGTCGGCTCGCTGGCTGGCAGTGGATTCTCGGAAGGCAAAGAATGGTTCCAATTCCCCAGCCGCCTAACCGCGCCGTCGTTGTCTTCCAGCCGGTACAGTAACGCGCTGGCGATTCGGATCAATCAACCCATCTTCCCTGCGGATTTGATGAAGTTGGAGCGCTGGCCTTCCCGTGCCGAGGAGATGAGCAGTTTGGGCATCGATCCCCTGGGCGCCCGGCCCATGATCCCCACCATCGCTGGCTTTTTCTGCGCGATGGGGCAAGGGGATGGGGAGGATGTGACAATTTCGGCCGAACGTTTCGGCATCCTCAATCAGCGCTTTGAGTATCCCCTGGTCCCAGCCGGGTTCACAGGAGAAGACCAGGCTCAAGAAGATGCGGGTTATACCCCGCCCCAATTGGTGGATGAAGAGTTCTACAATTCCTTCAAGGGGACTTTCGATGGCCTGGGCAAGGGCGTTCGCCGGTTTGGGACGATTGGTTTCTTCCCCACCGTGGAATCATATGTGCCCTTGATTCAGGTTCATACGGGAAACGATATTTCGGTTCCCCAAGAAATCTATGTGACCGTCCGGCAGAACAAGGGCGTCTTGCCCACCGATTTCCGGAAAAGGATTTCCATGGTGTCCTGGGACGAATGGGTCAACAAACCCTCATTCGTCAATGGCAATTCGCTGGTATCGAAACTTTCGGAATTGGGCGTGGCGATTGAAGCCATTCGTACCGCCCACTACCTCATCCTTACCCCAGAATCGTATGTTCCCAGCCTGAGTGAATTTATCACCTGGAAACAATCCAAAGGGCTGTTGGTCAAAACAGTCATCGTGGGCAGCGGGACGGGAGCGGATGTGGCCGCGGACCGCAACGCGATCGATGCCTACTTGGAGAATTATTACAACACATGGAGCAACAAGACCATTTATGTCTTGCTCATTGGTGACGTGGATGTCATTCCCTCCGGGCGGACCAGCAAGATCAACGCCGGGCCGGATTATTCCGATGCGGATTCGGACCACGTCTATGGCGTTATCGGGAACGAGAATATCGCGAAACTGTATGTAGGGCGCTTGTCCTGTAATTCCACAGGCGAACTGCAAAACCAGTTGGACAAAATCTTGTCATACGAACGGGGTGATGTGAGAGGGTCCTGGCCGCGCCAAGTCACCCTGTGCGCGAACAGCCAGAACGATGATGGTTCGTACGGAGTGTCTTCCTCGCATCCCTCCAAATATGCGGCAGCGGTGAATACAATCGCGAATTATATGGGGTATTCCAATCCGCCTACGTTCCAAGTGCTTCATGCCGGGGCTTCGAACAATACCACCCCACGGGCAACGAACCAGGATGTGATCAACGCCATCAACGCAGGCCGAGGCCAGGTACTCTATCGAGGGCATGGCAGCAGTTCTGCTTGGAGTAGCGGGTGGGATGGCTCATCCACAACCGGCAACTCGTTCGATCATCCCACGGATGTCAATCAGCTAACCAACACCATTTACCCGATCGTGTACTCAATCGCCTGCCAGAACAACCGGTTGCGTGTCAGCGACTGTGTGGGCGAAGCCTGGATGAGTTCCGAGCATGGCGCTGTCGCGTATTGGGGAGCCACAGTCAATTCGTGGACGACCGAAAACCACCAGCGCGCACTCAGCATCTTCCGTTCGATTTACGAATACAACAACGAAACCCTGGGCCCAGCGCTGGCCAACGCGGAATATTTGTCCTATCTCAGTTCCAGCGGTTCTGACAGTTGGCAGAGCAATACATTCTGCTACCTGCTGCTGGGGGACCCGGAGTTGAGCATCCGGAAAAATTCTCTTCTGCTAACCCTAGAGTTCATACCCCATATTACTCCCCTGCGCCAAGGCAGCCAACTTACCTTACTCAACGAAAACAAGGAACCGTTAGTGGGTCAATTGGTTTCTGTTAAAGTCTATGGGTTGGAGGAACGGATATCGGGTTACACCAACCAAGCCGGGGAATTGATCCTGGATGGTGTGGATCAAAGCCGGATTGAAGATATTCAACTCTTCTCGCGGGATTATTCGTGGGTAAGAAAACAATTCGAGATCGTGATCCCCACCCCAACACCCGTTACCAGCTACGCGGATCCCATCTGGGTGGATCGGCATGCAACTGGGGCTCAATTAGGAACCACGGATCAGCCATTCCATAGCATCAGCGCCGCCATGGCGGTGGCCGTCACCCATACCATCCGTGTCCGGCAAGGCATCTACACCGAGTCGGTTGTCCTCAAAGACGGAGTGAAACTGATTGGGGAAGGGTTCGAACGGACCGTGATCGATCTGAGCGGAACCGGTACGGCGGTCACCGCGACCAATACCGGCAACACAACCCTGCTTTCTGGGTTCAGGATCCAAAACGCCGAGCGCGGCATTGTGTGCACCAACGCTTCGCCGACGTTGCAAGAAAACTATATCACCCACATCAATCCCACCTCGCTGAATAGCGATGGGATTACGCTGACCAACTCTTCGCCGCTCATCCGCCACAATGTCATCTATCATGTTGGCGGGATGGGGATTCGGGGTCAGGGAAACAGCCAGCCGCAAATTATCAACAACACAATCGTGGATTACCGGTATTACGCAGGCATTTCTTTTGCCGCGCTGGATATCGGTGCCGTCGCCCCAGTGATCAAGAACAATATCATCGCCCGTGGGAATACCGAGACCGTCGGCGGAATCTTATGGAAAATCCCCGCCTCCCCGCAACTCTCGTATAACACGGTGTTTGATCCAGCCAGCGTGGCCAGCGGCAGCAGCCATTATGCGGAGAGTGATGGCGCGGGCACCTGGACCGAAAAGAGTGGCGGTCTTGGCGCATTGGAAAGTGATCCCCTCTTTGTCAACGCGGCACTGGGCATCTTCACTTTGTCGAATTTCTCACCCTGTATCGATGCGGGTGACCCCGCCGCCGTGTATAACGACCTGGATGGTTCACGCAACGATATGGGCGCCTTTGGCGGCAAGCGAGCGGAAGCAGGGGGCGGGTATCATTTGGGATCCGGTTTTCTCTTCACTTCCGTCGGCAAGATTCCGGTTTCAAGCATCGTGCAGGATGAGGCCAATCCCTCCTTTGGTTTAGCCCAGGTTTCCACCGAAACCGCGACGCAATTCAGTATTCCGGCATTCATGGATTCGCCGTTCGGCGGACATTTGTGGATTCGGGGCTTATTTGGAATCGATGATGATATCGACTACTATCGGATCGTCGCGACTCCCTTGGATGGCAACCCCGCGTTTGACCTCAAAGATCCGCTGACCAAGACGCTGACAACCTTTGCCCTCGATGGAACACCCATCTACCAGCAAATCCAACTTGGACCCACCAACGTGGGTGGCATCGACAATCTGTACAAGATGAACAAAACCGGGTATTGGAGTCAGCAGGATCTGCGGATGATCTGGAACACCACCGGGTTGAATGGGCGGTACCGGCTGCAAGTGATCGGGTACCGGGAACTGAGCCCTGGCAACCTCACCATGGTACCATTACCCTGGAACGAACAGAGTGAAATGGTGCTGTGGCTGGATAATATGCCAGTGCAGGTTCAGATTGAGAACGTCTTCTATGCCAACGGGGATCCTCTGGTGGAGTGTGAAGACATCCTCTTCCCCCATGCCGGGAGCGAACAGTTGCTGTTCCAGATTCAAGCCTATCATCCCAACGGCTTCTTGGACTATGTCTTACTGGATGCCTGGTGGGGCGAAAACAAGTATGGTGGCCAGTTAACCCAGGAGCAGTATGTTGGAGAAAACGATACCCTTCCCCCCCTGTGGTATGGTTATTATGACGAACTGCTGCCACCCCTTTCTCCTGTGGGCTCGAATGGGCTCCCCATGGAGTGGGAAGACTGCGCGTACCGCTTCCGCCTCTATGCCCGGGCACGAACGACCGACGGAACTGGTTATCTCCACTGGAACACCTATAACGTCTATCACGCCATCGAAACGGGTGTGCCTGTCGTAGCCGCTCTGGCAACCCAGACGGATGATTGCCCAACCTGCCCGGTA
>JAVFAP010000441.1:0-4093 GCA_034002445.1 bacterium
AGGCTGGTCTTTCATAGGATTTTTCCTCCCCCAGCCCTTCCTTGGCCAGAGTGGAGGCGTCTAGGGTTTGGATCTGGCGGTTGCGGATAACAATGCGCTCGACCAGGTTTTTGAGTTCGCGCACATTCCCCGGCCAGGCATACGATTCCAAGCCACGCCGCGCGTCCGCTGTAATGGTGGGGATGGAGCGGTGGTATTTTTGGGCGTAGAGGGCAAAAAAATACTCGGTCAGCGGGAGAATGTCTTCCTGCCGTTCGCGCAGGGGCGGCACGCGCAAGCGGATGATATCCAGGCGGTATAATAGATCCTGGCGAAAGCGGCCCTCATCCACTTCTCGTTGTAACTCTTTATTGGTGGCGGCGATGACTGCAATATTCACCCGGATCTTCTGGTTCCCTCCCAGACGTTCAAATTCCTGGGTTTCGATGGCGCGCAGGATTTTGCCCTGGCTTTCGAGTGGCATATCACCGATTTCATCCAAGAAAAGAGTGCCTTCGTTGGCGAGTTCCAATTTGCCTTGTTTACGGGTGGTGGCGCCGGTGAAGGCCCCTTTTTCATGTCCGAAGACCTCGGATTGAAAGAGGTTATCGGAGGGGATCGCGGCGCAGTTCACGTCGATGAACGACTGTGACGCGCGGGGGCTTTTTTGGTGGATGGCGCGGGCGATGATTTCCTTCCCTACCCCAGTTTCGCCGACGATCAACACGCGGGCCCCGGCATCGGCGATGGCCTCGATCTCAGCCAGCAAATCTTGCATCAGTGGGCTGGTGGCGATGAACCGGCTGGGCTCAGCCACGGATTGCATGTGTTTTTTCAGGCTGCGGTTTTCGGCGCGGACCTGGGCGCCGCGTAAGACCTTTTCGACCCGCAGCATGATTTCGTCGCGGTCCGCGTCCTTGGTGATATAATCCGCCGCCCCGGCTTTCATGGCATCCACCGCCACGCGGACTGAATCGACGGATGTCAACAGAACCACGGGCACATCGGCCGCCTCGGCGGCTTGCAGTTCCCCGATACGCTTCAGTAACTCCAAGCCATCCATACCGGGCATCTTGATATCAGTCAGGACCAGATCGATGGGTTCGCGCATGAAGATCTGCAAGGCGTCCTCGCCACAATCCGCGAAGAGGACGCTGTACCCTTCCAGTTCTAGGTTTTTCTTCAGCCGGTTCCCATAGCGGGGATCGTCTTCCACCAACAACAGCAGTGCGCTCATTTCGTCCTTCATCATAATGAAAATAAACGGGAACAGGCTCTTAGCATAACTGGGATGGGGGGAAAATTGAACCCAGCCCAGCGGGCTCCGATTATGAGATTTTTGGGAGAAACGAAAAAGGGGCACGTCTGAGGTGCCCCCTATGGAAAACATGTTGATACATACTTAAGGTGTGGGGATTTTGGTGGGCTGCATTCCCAGCATCCCGCCGATCATATCGACCCAGCCAGCCAGATAACTCTGGTAGAAGGAGGATTGGACGATGGGATCCCAGTACATATAGATGACCCCGCCGATGACCGCCAAAATTGCTATATTCATGATCAGTTTGACCGTACTGCTTTGGAAGAATTCCGCCATTTTGTCCTTCCCGCTTTTTTGGGGGACGGTGGAGCGGACGCGGCCGCGCTGGATTTGGTCCTTGGCGCATTCGAGCGAACCGAGGGTTTCGTTGAGCAGGATGTTGGCGTCATGCCATTCAATTAGGGTCTTGTTGACCTCCAAGGGGCTCAAACCTTGAAACCCTTCCAGAGAGATGGTCCGTTTCACCGTGGTCAAAACCGATTGGCCGATATGAAAGTCCTTCTTGATAACGCCCATGAACTTGCCATGGTGTTCGGCGATGATTTGCTTGATCTGCTGGAACTCTTTATCCAGTTCCTTCATATTGGTATCTTCGGCAGCGTAGAAGGTCTTGGTCAAAATCTTATAGAATTTGTGCCAGATCTTCATCAGCATCCGAATCTCATCCATTTCCTCTTCAATTTGCTGAATCGTCAGAGCCACAGGAAATCCTCCAAAAAATTTTCGTAACAAGGTAATTTTACCGAACGATCGTTGAAACCAAAAGGGATAGATATCACGCTTCTCCCATTTCGAAAAGGAAACAGAACGAATTCCAGATTTTTTTTGGGTTCATTCGAGGAAGGCGCTTTGCATTCACTCCCCGTTTTTGTTATGATCGAGAAAAGGAAAGCGAATCGAATCAATTCGGGCATGGAAAGGAGCCGATTGTGAAGAGGAAGGCTTTTACCCTGATTGAACTGCTAATTGTTGTCGCCATCATCGGTATTCTCGCGGCTATCGCGGTACCCAATTTCATGAATGCGCAAACCCGCGCCAAATTGGCCCGAACCTATGCGGATTTCAAAGCCATTCAAACGGCTATCGGGATGTATACCGCTGACCGCAATTGGGCACCGCCTGATTGGGGAACCGAAACGTATAATGGAAAATCGTATTTTGCCTTGACCACCCCCGTGGCGTATGTGAGTTCTATCGCTTCCTGTCGCGACCCGTTTGCGACCAAGATTGATTCCAGTGGTGGATCGGAGGGCTTTATCTACTGTGATTATGGTTCCCCCCTACGGGTGGAAAGCGGGAAAATCCCCGATAACCCCACTCGGGTATCGGAGTACAAGAAAGCGGGGGCGACTTATGTCATGGTGTCCGGCGGACCGGACCGCGATACCGACTGGCAGTGGACCAATTGGGCGGGCGGGCTACAAGCCCTGCGCTCCCCCAGCAAGGCGGGCGGCAACGGGGATGGCGGGTGTTTTTACAGCACAAGTAATGGCCTTTCTTCCTCCGGCGATATCATCTCCACCAACTTTCAAATCTTCCAATAATTTTTGATTTGATTTAATATTTAATATCTTCAAAGCCTCAAGGTGCCTTGAGGCTTTGCTTCTGTTGGTGCGCGTTATGCCCAAGACCGTGTTGCTTTGCCGTGTGGACGGGAATTTTGGCGGGGTGGAAAAAACGATTCTTTCCATCGCCCGGCATTTGGATCCCACCCGCTATACCCCGGTGGTGGTGCCGATCGGGACCCAGGGCGAACTGGCCCGCCAGGCCAAGGCGAGTGGTATCTCCGTCGCCCCCCTGCCCATGCCCAGCCGCTTGGCCGTCTGGCCCGCCCAGGCCGCCTTGGGCCAGATCGCGGGGCGACATGAGGCCGCATTGATCCACACCTTTGGCATCCGTTCCAACACCTTGGCCCTTTTGACCACCCGGCGGCTGGGCTTGCCTTGGATCATCCGTGTGCCCAACATCAACTGCACCGATTACACCAATCCCCTGCACGGCTGGCTCGCTCACGCCTTCAACAACGCCTTGTTGCGTCGCGCCAGCGCAGTGCAGGTGATTTCGCCTCAACTGGTTCAGTACCTAAGCCAGCTCAGGAAGCCACCGCGCCGGATCGATTTCATTCCCAACGGGGTTGATGTCAGCCAGTTTTCTCCAGATGATGATCAAACCACAACGGATACCGTCGTGATTGGCAGTACGGGCCGGCTGGAACCGATCAAGGGGTATGATCTGTTGATTGAAGCGTTTGCGACGATCCATGCGCATTACCCCAGCGCCCAGTTGGTGCTGGTGGGGAATGGTTCGCAAGAGGCCGTGTTACGGGATTTGGCGCGCCAACTGCAAATCGAAACCCATGTCCATTTTTCGGGCTACATGGCCGATGTATGCCCCGCCTTGGCGCAGTTTACGCTGTTCGTCTGCTCGTCGCACTCAGAGGGGGTTCCCAATGCCCTGCTCGAAGCCATGGCGATGGGCTTACCCATCATCAGTACCCAGGTGGGCGGCATTTCCAGTATTTTGTCCGAGCGCGAAGCGGTATTGATCCCCCCGGGCGATCCACGCGCCCTGGCGGACGCGATGTTGTGCTTGTTGGGAGAATCGGAAAGACGGTGGCGGCTGGGGCAGGCGGCGCGCGCGCGTGCGGAAGCGGAATTCTCGGTCCAATCCATGGTCAATCGAGTCATGCAGATGTATGATGAGGTAATCCAAAATTCGTAATGGAAGACCCATGACTGAATCAAAGCGGGAACGCCCCATGCAATTTACCCTCATCATCCCTGTCTATAACGG
>JAVFAP010000442.1:0-4086 GCA_034002445.1 bacterium
CAATTCCTGATAAGCATTGACGAAAATGAGGTTGTCATGCTGATACCCCAGCGCATGCAGTGCCATGATCGTGTTTTGCATGGAGGGAAAAACCGCGCCCAAGCCGCCTCCTCGGCTGATATGATCCAGCATCCACGACTCTGCCCGGCGCAGGGCTTCCCTGCGGGTGAAGGGGGCATAAAAGCGGTTGGAGCGTTTGACGATCGCGTCCAGGGTGAAGAAAAAAGTCTTCCACGAAAAGGTATCACGCAGGTTCTTGCCGCTAGAGGAGGTCGGGGCCCACCAAGGACTGCAATCGACATGAGCGGGTGGGGTCTGGATTGGTTTTAATGCCCAAATAATACTCATCGGAACCAAAATAACCCGAGACCAGGACGAAATCTCATAGATATTGAAATAGAACGAGGTGGGCAAAAACATCAGTTCTGGTGGGATGGCGACCACCCTTTGCCAGGGAAATTGGCCAAACAGGCCCAGATAGAAGCGGTTGTAACTATGCATTTTTTGCAATCCGCCCAGCCGACGGATGCATTCCCCCGCGCGTTGCAGGGGAGGGAAGGAATGGTTGTAGCCAGCCAATTGGAGGGCGAATCCGCACTTGATCGTCGCGTTCAAATCACTGGGGCCGCCATGGTAGATGTTCCACCCGCCATCGGGTTGTTGGACGGAAAGAATTTGGTTGACTGCTTTTTGTTGCCGTTCGAGATCGATGTGGCCGATATAGTGCATCAAGTAGATATAGTCGGCCACAATCGTTGAATCGTTTTCCAGATCAAACACCCAATACCCGGCGGAACGTTGGGTTTGGAGAAAATAATCTTGCGATTGACGTATTGCGCGGGTAAGACAAGCAAGTTGCTCACTGGAACCATGAACCGTATGATCTGCGAAAACCATTCATCGTCTCCTAACGTCAAACAGGTGCAAACGAGGTAAAGGGATAAAATAAAAATGTAATTCACAACGGGCGCTTTATCAAGGTTTCCATCGCGAAAGCCCCGGCGTCAAATAGGCAGAAAAAGCCCCTTCACTGAAGCCGGGATGCGGGAAGGCCGGCTCCAGGGGCGCTTTGTCAGGCAGGTTTTTTACTCAGTCATCGGTATCTGGTGGAGCGGTGATCGTCAGCAAGCGGTGGGTGAAAAGACGTTGCGCTGTTTCCCGAATTTGTTCCGGTGTTACCGCTTGGATGGCCTCGGGGAACTGGTTGGTAAACTGCCAGCCGAGACCGGCCATCTCGTAGGCGGCGTAATGGGAGGCTTGTCCCATGTTGGTTTCCATGGCCATGACAAAGGTGCCATTGACATAGGTTTTCACCCGGTCCAGTTCCTCATTGCCGACCAATTCTTCTTGCAGGCGGCGCACTTCCGCCTGGGCGCAAGCCACCGCTTCGTGCCGGTTTTGCGGGCTGGTGACGATGTAGATCAACAAAGGAGAGTGATCGTGCGCGGGTGCGTAGGAGGACCCAATCTGGTAACACAGTCCTCGGTTATCGCGAATTTCCCGAAACAGTCGCGAATCCATGGAGCCCCCCAAAATGGCGCTGATGATGCGCAACGGCATCGCTTCCGGCTGCCCGATACTGGCGCCTGGGTAGCCCAGGACGATATATTCCGCTTCGGTTTCGCGCTGTTCCAGAATCTCGGTATCCGTGGTGATGGCGGAACAGACGGGCGGGGGTGAGAGGATGGGTTCGGCATCGCGGGGAGTGCGCTGCCCAAAATATTTCTGTAACAGGGGCAGAACCCGGTCTTCGGTTCCACCCACGACGGTTACCAGCAGTTGGGATGGATCAAACGCCGCATGGGCAAACCGGACCAAATCCTCGCGTTCGATCTGATCGATCGTCTCCAACCGCCCAATGCTGGGCCAGGCGTAGGGATGGGAGCCAAAATAATGCTGCCGGAACAAGCGCAGGGTGAGGGTGAGATGTGAATCTTCCTGTTCCAAGATGTTCATGTGAACCACATCCTGTTCACGCTCGATCTTGTCTGGAGCGAAGGTTGGGCAATCGATCGTCTCCAGGATGGTTTCCAAATCTTGCTCGACCGCTTCGGCTGTGGTCAGAAGGTCGATGGGGCTCCAGTCTTTCCCTGCTTCCGCTTTGTAATGAGCGCCATTTTGCTCTAACCGGTCCGAAATCTCTTCCTCGGTGGAATGGTCTGTCCCAGCGGCCAGCAAGCGCATACACAGGTTGGCCATGCCGGCTTTATCCGCTGGTTCATGCTGCGAAGCCAGGTGGGTCCCGATCCGGATCGCGACGATTTGGTTTTCAGGATTGGGTGCGTAGAGGAGCGTGGTGCCATTGGCTAGGGTTTCGCGGATCACTGAACGCTTGGGGATATGGATAGAATGCGGTTTCGAGACCATTGTTTAACCTAAAGCAGAGGGATGCGGTGAAATCAAGACCTCATTGTGGCTTACTAGAGCCCTGCCGTCAAGCACAGAAAAGGGCCTAGGGAAAAAGGGCATTCCCGCGTCCGCTTCTGGGAGTAAAAAAAAGCCCAGGGGGGACACCCTGGGCTGGGAACGTAACGTAGAGAGCAAAAGGAGATTCTATTCAACAATCAATTCCAGGCCTCCCGCTTCGGCCTTGGTGTTGGTGTCGTAGTACAGATAGGCGGTACTCGCGCCGCTGTCGGCCCGGACCGGATATTGCGCCTTCACCTGGAAGCCGAAGTCCAACGGCTTGTCCTTGGTGAAATGGTCCAGGTAGAAAATCACCTTGCGCCCCGCCTGATCGATCCGCTTGAAATTGGGATCGCTCTTCAGTTTTTCCAGCGAGTCCGCCACTACGGCGAAGCCGGTGGGGATCGAGATATCCACAATCGACATGCCGGTTTGTTCTTGCTCGCCCTTGTAGAGAACCGAGACCCGCACATCGACGATATCATCCACCGCGATATGCTCGGCCGAATAGTTCACTGTCAGCTGCAGGGGATTTTCTCCTGGAATGGGGCCGGGGATCTCTCTTTCCAGCGGCATATTGTACCCTTGCGCGACCTGGTAATAGAGTTTGCCTGTGCCGCTCATCTTCAGGGTCACCGCATCCGCCGGGGTCATCTCCAGGGATTGCAGCACATCGAAATTGGCTTGGTTGGCTTGGAAGGTATGGATGGTCTGGCCATTCACAACCACCTCCAGTGTGGCGTCCAGATTGCGGGATTGGCTGAGGGCGGCCAGGGTCATGGCTTTCAGGCCCACGACGGTGTCCTGGGTGCTGTGGAACCCGCCGAAGGCGTTCCGCTGCATGGAGAGCCAGTCCAGCGCTTGTTGCGCTTCCATCCGGTCGCTCAGCAGAAGGGCCATGGCGGCATAGGCGGTGGTTTCGACGGGATGGGGATCCCAGTGCAAGCCTTGGCTATCGGCGATGGCCGCTTGCAGCAAGAGGTCGATCGCGGTGGCGGTTTCCGGCCGTTCCGCCCGGGCGAGGGCGTAGGTGGTCAGGGCAAGAATATAGGGATCCAGCCGCTCGTCGGTCAAATGGCTGGCGAGATAATCCAAGGCCTGGTTGACTTTCCCCGCGTCCGCCTGACCATAATCGAGCAGGGAGATGGTCACGAACGCGCTGATCCCCAGCGAGCCATCCACGCCGCCGATCATCTCTTGATGAATCACGGTGCCGACCGGTTCCCAGGAACCATCCGCGGCTTGGTGTCCCAGCATCCAGTTGGCGGCATTGGCCAGCACGGTTTCATCGATCGTTTGCACGTCCCGCGCGTTGGAGAGGGTTGAAAGCACAAAGGCGGTCAGCCATAAACTGCCGGATTCATCCTGCTCCCCAAAGGCGGAGAACGATCCATCGGTGTGCCGATAGGTCAACTGGCGCTGATAGCCGGTGGTGATGAAGGTTTCGGCCTTCGCCTGGATGGCGGGCACGACTTGTCCGGTGAATTTGAAATACCGCAATACTTCGATATCCGGCGCCAGGAAGATCATGTTTTGCTCGCCGCAGCCATACGGCATCCCCAGCAGATCTTCCAGCCCGCTCATGGATTGGCCTAACAAACTGGGGGTGATGTTGACCTTGAGTTTGTCGGAATCGGCGATGCGATCTTCGGGGTATTTCAGATCAATCGTCACTTCGGT
>JAVFAP010000443.1:0-4080 GCA_034002445.1 bacterium
GTTTGTGCCGCTTTTTCCAGTTCGATCTGAAAGCGTGAGCGTAATTCCCCCGCCGCCTTCCGGGTAAAAGTCACCGCCGCCAGTTGGTCAATGGTGCATTTGCCTTCGCGAATCAAGGCGGTCATGCGGCCAATCATGCTGGTCGTCTTGCCGGTCCCGGCCGCCGCTTCCACTAAGATCGTCGTATCCAGTTGATGCAGAATGAAATCCCGCTCGGATTGATCGGGGATAACAAATGTAGTGGACTTACTCATCTTAACCTCTCAAATCCCGAAATGGGCGGATGCGTGTATTCAGATCGTTTGCCAGTTTGGCCGCGCTGCGCTGGGCAATCTGCTCTGGGTCGCCGCAGATTAAGCGGTAGTCGCAGCTGGTGCAATCCTCCACCGAGTCAGTCTGTATAAACGCCCCTGTCGCCACGATGCGAGTCAACGTATGCAGGATATTGAGCCCCGCCATCAGTTCGTCTGGTGTCCATTCCAGGCGTTCCCCCTTCCCTTTCACGCCGGGAAAGAAGAACCCAAACTTTTTCACCACCGCCTGCGGGCTGATTTTTTCTCGCAGGCACTGCTGCACCATCAGGACATACAGCAGATGCTGGATCACCCGCCCTTGATTGAAAGGCGGTGCGTTTTCCTTGCTCTTCCGCTGGTACTTATACGTCCCTCCGGTTTTGTAGTCCCACACAATATACTCGCGCTTGGAGCCAATCCGGTCGATACGGTCCACCTTGCCCCGCACACGAATCCCCACGCCCTGCCCCAAGTCCAGCGTCACGGGATCCTGGTGATCCAGGGCGGTGGGTGCTTTTCCCTCATCCAAAGGCAAGCCAATCGAAGCCTCTAAAAAAACCGGGGTGGCGTAGCGGGCAGTTTGCTCTTCTTCTTTCAAAAAAATCCGGGCCGCCTGCACCAACTCATCCACCTGTTTGCGGTACACGCTTTCGCTGGGTGGGGGATAGAGTTCACGGTATTGTTGGATCAGCGATTTCAACAGTTTCTGTAGTTGGGGGAAATCCTCATCGAATCCAACCGGTTGGCCGCTATTCAACTTTTCTTTCATAAAGCGTTCAAATAGTTCATGCAGCAAGGTTCCATAGGCCAATGGATCCAGCCAGCGGGTTTCATCGATCTCCAGCTCGTCCGGTTTTTCTATTTTCAATCCGTATTGAAAGAAATACGCCATCGGACATCGGCCCAGGAGTTCTAACGAACTGGCGGATACGATGCCCCCATCAGGTCGCGCGGGATTCAATACCACACCGGCCTGGGGCACAAAGCCATCATATTCGGTATAGTCGTCGCTCTCGCGGGCTTGGCGCGCCGCCGCGCCGGGGCCCAAGTGCGCGTAGGCCTGAGCGGCCACCGCCAGCCCCCCCTCCACCGGTTGCGTACCACACAATCGCCACAACCACCATTCTCGCGCGGACAGGCAGCGCTCTTCCTGCTCGGGCGCAAAAGAAACCGGTTTGCCCAGCCATTGCATCATCGCGGTCAGATCGCCCTCATAATGGCCTGAAACCACCCGATACGCCGCAAACAACATGGGGCTGGGAAAGCATTCCCGGTCATCCGCCAGGCAGTTCGAGGCAAAACTGAGGGTCACCCGGCCCCGTTGACGACACAACATGCGGTAAAACTCTTCCACCTTTTCACGCAAACGGCGCGTGCGGGTCATGAGATGCGGGGAAAGATGTTCCCGCTCTTCATCCAGCAAAATCGGGTCTGTTCCCCCACTCCCAGGGAAGGCGCTGTCATCCAGTCCTATGACAAAAAGTTGCTCACGGCCGGAATGCCCTCCGTGCATCACGGTGGATACATGAATATGCCCCTCCTTGGGGCTCATCCCCAGGATTTGGGCTTCCTGGGGTAAGTTCATCAGCCATGCCATCATATCCAGGGGCAAAGACCCTTCCCGCTCGACCCACCCCTTCATGCGACGAATTTCAGCCAAGAGGCCCCGGCGGCTGTTTTGGTCCAGCTCATCCCGGGCGTGGGCCACTTGCTCCAAAAACGCTTCCGCGGACTGGAGTAACGTTGTTTGATCCGACTCTTCCGATGGAGTCAAGCGCAGGAGGTTTTCTACAAAATTCGTAACAATGCGCAAGTCTTCCGCCCGTTTTTGCAAACGTTCCGCCAGCACCTCGTGAGGAACCTCGTCTTCTTCAACCGAGGCACGATGATACGCAATCTGCTTTTGTATTGCTTCGATCTCCGCCTCTAGGCAGGGCAAGTAACGCTCCCGGCCGATCCCGATCCCCACCGTGCGAAACCAGGAAGCCAGCCGGGTTTCGTTGGCATACTCGGAGGAATCGCTCAGCCGAACCAAGCCATCCTGAATCAGACGAACTAGGATCGGCTGTGCGTACTGGTCCCGCATCCACGCCAGCCAGGCGATCAACGCTTGACCGGGGCGGGAATAGCGGGCGGGGATGCCATCGGCATAGGTAAGAGGGACGCCTTGCTCCAAGCCCGCGTCCATCCCCAGAGCCCTGGAGGTTTCAAACAAGAGGGGAATCGCTTCCTCCGGGTTGGCACAGACAATCTCGACCGCATCTAGGGGGATTCGCTCAGAAACGCAGCGGCGGAAGATTTCCCGGATTTCGTTCACCGCGCCCACCGCGTGAAGCATCCGCACCGTATCATCCTTCTTGGGTGGCGGAGCCTCCGCCGGCACGGGCAGCCATTGGAGTAAATCCAGGTCAGTGACCATGGTTTTGCGTTGGTGAGGATAGGGTAAATCGACGGGAACGGTCGCGATATGCCCCCCAATACAGGACAAGAACTCCTGTTCCAAGCCCCGGCACCGCAGATCGGAAGGGATCAACACCCGGACTTTGGGGAATTGGAGTCTTCCTTGCCGCGCTTTCGCGATCGCGAGATGAACCACGCCCGCATAATCGATGAGATGATGCGCGTGGGCTTCTGCTAAATACTCTTGCAGAATCACCCGCAGTTCCGCCCCCTTGGTTTGGTTTTCAAAGAAATCCAGAGAGAGGCCCTCAGCGGCAACCCCCGCCATCCGCATGGCGTTGATCGCGGAATAGACTTTTTGAAACAACGGCAAGCTGGGGGGCAACAACCAGAGATATCCTTCGGCGGCTTGGTGGCGCTCCCACAGACGGGAAAGAATCACCACTCCATCCAGAGAGGAGATCAGGCGGACACCCAGTCGCAGCAGGTCTTCGCTAACCAGTTCCAATAGCATGCCGGTCAGGGTTTTGACCCGCAGGTTTACGACGGGCTGCCCATTGGCACAGATTTGGTCGATCCACTGCATGCCAATCCGGCGAGTGGGCGCAAGCAGCCATTTTTCGTCCAGAAACGTATCCTGGCAAATATGCGTGAGGGCGGATATCAGTTGATTGATTTGGTTCATTGGTTCGGTCCCAATCCAGAAAATGGTCCCCACCACTTAACCACAAAAATCCCCAAAACGGGAGTGCTTTCACACCTCATTTTGGGGATCGTTTCTTTGATGCAAGGATGAATTGAATCGCCGCGCCTACATCTCAGCAGTCAATAAATGAAAACATCCGCGTTTTGCTCGACTAGATCTGGCTTGCCCTGACTTTGGTACAATTCATCAAAACGGACCTGGATCACCATAATCATTTCTCCTTGCGCGTCGGATTGCCCCAGGAATGAAGGAAGAAAGCGGAAGGCTTTTTGCATTTGCTGCATTTGATCAGGCGAAGGCATGAACTTTTGGATCTCTTCCGGTGATGGAACCCATTGCTTGATCATATCCGGATTGGTCAAGAGCCCCCGCCATTCCGCGTCCTTGGGGATTACTTTATCCGCAAATTGCGTAATATGTTCCACTTGCTTTTCGATTTGCTTGGCCATTTCTTCCGCCCGTTGCGCTTCTTGCTCGATCTGATGTTTCATGTGCAGTTCTTCGGCCTTCTTCTGGATCTCCTCCTGTTTTTGTACAAGTTCTTGCTGTTTGTGCTGGATCTCTTTCTGTTTGGCCGCCACAGAATCGCTCAGGGAATGTAATACGTCGCCCGGCTGGTTAGATGTCTCCCCCAGCATGGGATTAAACCAATCGGCATGACTGATCATCCGGTCCGCTCCC
>JAVFAP010000444.1:0-4078 GCA_034002445.1 bacterium
CTAAGCAAGCAATTTGGCAAGAAGTGGGCGGTGCGCGATCTGGCCTTGCAGGTGCCCCGGGGCAGTGTGTTTGGGCTGCTGGGGCCCAATGGGGCGGGGAAGTCCACCACCATCCACATGCTGATGGGGCTGCTGCCGCCCACGGCGGGCAGGGTGTCGGTGCTGCAAATGGACCCCCATAAGGAGGATATCAAGGTCAAGCGCCGGGTGGGGTATGTGGCCGAGGTGCATGGATTCTACGAGTGGATGACGGTGGACGAAACCATTCGCCTGGTGCGTCCCTACTATCCCACCTGGGATCAGGTTTTATGCCGCACGCTGCTGAATCAGTTCAAGTTGAACGAAGAGGACCGGGTTGGGACGCTGTCCAAGGGGCAGCGGGCGAAACTGGCCTTGCTGCTGGCGATTGCCTACCACCCGGAACTGCTGATCCTGGATGAGCCGACCGGCGGGCTGGATCCGGCGGCGCGGCGGAATTTTATCGAGACGATCCTGGCGGAGTTTCAGGAAGAGGGCAAGACCATCCTGGTATCCTCGCACTTGTTGAACGAATTCTCGGGCCTGCTGGATTATGTCGCGTTTGTGCGCGAAGGCCAGTTGGAACTGGTCTCGCGGCTGGATGCGTTGCAGCAAAAAACCAAGCGGGCGCGCTTGCTTTTCCGCGATGCGGCTCCCACGGGCTTGCAGATCGAGGGCACCCGCCTGGGAACAGTCAACGGCCGGGAAGCGCAACTGACCTGCCGGGCTTTCGATCCCGAAACGACCTTGGACGCGTTGAAGGCCACCGGGGCGGAACAGGTGATTGTCGAAGACATGACGCTGGAGGATATCTTCGTGGAATTGGTGGGATCATGATGAACGAATATAGCCTTTTTCTCAAAGATACACGCATTCTAACGAGGCACATGCTGGCAGCGCTTGGTATTCAACTGGTTGTGGCACTTTTTGTATGGATTGGCCTGCCGGTCATGCGGGATTTTCCATTCCTGAGAGACCTGATGGGTTCCGCGTCCTTGATGGCGTGGGAATGGGTGCCCAAACTACAGCTGGCTATCAATTGCCTGGTTGCTCTCATTGCCGCGGGCTTTTTTATGGCGGAAGAACGGGCAGGGAACCATGACCGCTTTCTGTACCGCCTGCCCATCCGCGTCACGCGGTTTTACACGGAGAAACTCAGCGCTGGGCTGGGGGTACTCGCGGCCGCGTTTGTCATCCAAGCGATGTGGGTGTGGGTGGGGAGTCTGCTAGGAGCACGGATCTGGCTGCCTGGAGAATGGAGCCTGCCCTCGCTGCTGATTATCCCATTCTGTGCCTATGGGATTGGGGTGGCGTTTTCGCTGCATCTCAAGCAAACCATCGGGGTAATCGTGGCGGGGCTGTTGCTGGTTTATGGTTGCATGGCTGTCATTACAGGAACCCTGAACAGCAATGAAGTGAACTTGGCGGTATGGAATCTGGCCATTCTTCCGGTGCTTGCCTTGGGATGCCTGGGGCTTTCGCTTGCCCTCAAGAGATGGCGAGCCCGCATCCGCCCCATCGAGCCGATTTCCTTGGCTACCCCCTTGTTTTTTAAAGCGCAGAAAGCCCAGCAATGGATTCTGTGGGGAGGGATTGGTTTGGTGGTTGCATCGGTGGGGATTGTCATGATGTGTCTTGCCATCCCTCCGCGGGCGGCGATGCAAGAATGGAAACCCTGGATTCTGATGGGGAGTTTTGTGTCGATCCTGGCTCTGTTGCTTTCGTTCTTGAATGGAATCGTATCCTACAGCGGGGAAGAGAAGGGTGGCGTTCGCCACATGATCTACCATCACCCCATCTCGTTGCATCGATGGTTCTGGAAAAAATATGCCTACGGGGCGGTGCTGAATATGTTGCCCGCGTTTTGCATGGCGGCGTTGGGGAGTGTGCTGTTTTTGGCAGGCCGCCACGATGTCACATCCGCCGTGATGAACACCCCCTCGCAACGGTTGTCTCTCTTTCTGTGGATTTTTGTTTTTTCTTACATTCCGTATTGTAGTTCCATGCTGGCCACCCATTTTGTGAAAAGCCCGGTTTACGCCTTTTTTGAAGCGGGGGTGTTCGCCGTAGGGGTCTATATAGCGTTTGGCGTGTACCAGTTTAGCATGACCGTGCCCCCCATGATGTACCTAGACCAAGTGCGGTGGGAACCAGGTCTGCTCAACCGTGTTTCCTTGTTGCCGGTGTTACCCTGGTATTTGGTGCTGTGTTTGCTGGGCCTGGCGTGGGCCGCGTGGCGGATGGCGACTGACCGGCATGTTTTGACAGGAAGGACCAGTACGCGGCACCTGGCAGGTCTACGGATGTACCTGTTTGTGCATGCGTGTGTTTATATAGTGATGCACATCGGCTGGAGAGATTTGTGGTATTTGGCAACCGGCCTCGATATCGGGATCGGATGAACCCGTCGCGGATTGGAAATTACACCCCCAGAGGATTGGCATCGGGTGCAGAGGAGATCAACATGAAAACGGTCACGAAGCGGATTTTAGAAATAACCATCCTGCTCTCCATCATTTTGGGATTGATATACCGAAGTTGGGAACAGCAAGAGGTGCAGCGCCAATATCAGGAATGTTTGAAACTGCATACACTGGTCAATCAAGTGATGTACGACAAGTATGGGCCAGGGCGTATGGAACCCTATGAAAAATGGGTGGAATCGTATTATCAGAGCCCGGCGATCGAAATGAATCACTATATAAATGCCTGGTTTCTGGAGCGGCTTCCCCTGGCTGTGCCTAGCGCGCCGGTGCCGTTTCAGGAAGGCTTGGCGGAAACCCGCCGTTTGGTGGAGGCGATACCCGCGTTATTGGAAAGCGGCCCCTGTATTCCCGCCCCGGATGAAATCGCTTTTTCTACATATACCCTTTCATCGGATGAACTTTCGATTGACCGGGTTCATACGATTATTCTTTCGATCCAGCAAGTTATTTTTGAGGCGTTTCTTCAGGGTGATATCCAGCGGGCAGGCCGCTATTGGGATCATGTAATGGCATTGAGCCAGCAGTTTGAATTTACCCTGTCTGAATGGGATTATTACCGTTCCCTGGCCATCCGTGGGATTTGCTTGCGGATTCTGATGGATTTGCTGTGGTTCGATCTTTCTCAAGAAGAATTGGAATGGGTTTCCCTGCACGCGGAGAAATTCCGCTCGTTGCATTCCGATCGATGGAAAGGGCCCGTGCCACCCAGTTACCGCATAATGCAGTCGAACTCCCCTCCGCAATGGAATTTTCCTCCGTTTGTGAATCATTTTCTTGCTCCACTCTATTGGAATCAGAATATCATATACCATCTTGCGACATGGGAGCGCCCGCTGGACTCTCAGTTCCTCTCAGAGTACCTCACGTTACCTCACAAAGAAGTACTGCCTGAGGACGAGGCCCTTTTGCGGGAAGCAGGAATCCCGGTGAATCAGGTCAAGCCATTTTTTGCTATTGTGCCGTATACCAAAAAATGGACAACCATCCCCGCCATACGCAAGCGGGCTCAAACGATTCCTGATGCGTTTTTCGCGAATGATCCTCTGTTTTCTGTTGAACAAGCCAAGCACTTTCCTTCGTTTCTTTATGCCGCCAGCAAAATCAAACAGGCGTTTTTGATTCAGCAAGCGCAATATTTGGTCCGTTATGATAAGGATTTATCCCTCCAAGCGCAGATGGTTCTCCATGCGGTGAACGCGCGGAAAATCAAGACAGAAACTGGGAACTGGCCCATGGCGGGGAATTTTCATATACAGGATCTTCCGGATTCGAAGTATATCAAATGGAGGACGGAGGATTATTCTG
The DNA here is from genome assembly GCA_034002445.1 of bacterium. Taxonomy (GTDB): domain Bacteria; phylum Hinthialibacterota; class Hinthialibacteria; order Hinthialibacterales; family Hinthialibacteraceae; genus JAVFAP01. Next base: position 3,810 of record JAVFAP010000444.1, read on the forward strand.
ATCCCTTTCCTCATTTCATTGTCGAGCATATCTTCCAGAAAGTTCAATCCTTTGCGGAGTTTCAATACAGTCTTGGAGAGAAAGAGATTGTAATACAAATTCCCATGAAAAACGAACACCGAGAGTCTGGGGCGAGTCAGCCTGGCTCGTCGACTTTGCCGGATCTTCATAAGTTGTCAACCCAGTATGTCCAATGGTTTACGGAAGCCGCAGCGCTGTACCCCTTTTTCGCTAAGTCCGAGACCGATTTGTCCTCGTTTTTAGATCTA
>JAVFAP010000445.1:0-4075 GCA_034002445.1 bacterium
GATCGGTGGATTGGGCCACCGCGGTGCGGGAATGAGAACCAATCCCAAAGGTGGGGATGGGGATGGGGATACGGACGACTTTCACGCCGCCGCACCCGGTAAAACTGAACAAATGGCTGAAAATCAAAGCAAAAGGTACAACTCCTGACCGTAGAGTACTACGCACGGGTTTTTTCTCCCTTTCCTAATCAAATTTTTGGGGCCATGTTTCTTAAAAACGCCATGCCCCTCAACCGTTCCATTTTCGGCTCCATCCCCCTAAGGTCAGGCCAGTTGGGCCAGATTGGCTGGGGCCGATTGATCAACAATAAAAGTAATTTCGTTTCCTTTTTCGTTAAAAAATACTTCCGAGGTGAATTGCCGGATCAAGAACACGCCTCGACCGTGGGTCTTGTGAAGATAGGGATCCTGGCGCGGATCGGCCAAGCGGGATTGGTCAAATCCCTCCCCTTCGTCACGGACCGTGATTGCCACTTTGGATTCATCAAAGGCCGCAGTGATATGGATTTGTTTGGTTTCTTGCTGCCCATTCCCATGAATGATGGCATTCACCACTGCTTCGTCAATGGCTAGGCGCAACGAAAAACAGGCATCCTCATTGAATCCGGCCAATGCGGCTTCATTCAAGATGGCCTGTTCCACTGGATAAATGGAGTCAATGCGACTCTTTATCCGGTAGGTGAGTTGTTTCCCCATGGATTACCCCACCGAACTTTTGGAATCAAAAGGTCTCGTTCTGGTGAACAATGAAGACTATCTTAATTTGGTTAGGAATCGCAGTCAAGAAAAAAATTGATTTTGCACCCAAATTTTATCGGTGGGAAATATGTAAGATCATAAAAATGAGGTTGTTATGTTTTCTTGGGGAAGGTGGGAGGGATCAAGGCGGGATGCGGATTCGATTTAATCATTGGGAGAGGGCCTGTATTTTCGTTTCGGATGAACCGGGGAATAGCCACGCGGCGGAAGGGGAGAATTGGCCGCGTTGGGTATTGCTGGGGGATAACGTGATGATCTCGTTGCGGATCACGACTCTGTTTTGTGTCCCTTGGAGACATGAAATGGAAAAGGGGTTGGGTCTTCAGGGTTTGGGGGGAGGAAGAACCCCCTTGAGATAGCGGTTCACCAAAAACGTGGAATATGAATCGACAGGATTTTGCGCGCTGGATTGGGCTTTCCAGCGGATTGCGACCCTGGTGGGTTTCCCGGTGAGAGACTGGATGGTATAGCCACGGGTATCGACGCGGATGGGGTATTCTTCGATCTCAAAGAAATCGGGTTGAATGGCCAGGACCACCGGGGCGGTATCCGCAAGAGAGGTGGTGCGGATTTCGGGATCCACACGGGAGCGGGTGGCTTCTTTCCAGGAGCGATAGGCGTCCATGATGGGCTGGATGGTGATCTCGGTTTTGTTTTGATCCACGAACCGGCGCAAATCCTGGTAAATGGAGCCTTGGATGAGGATGGCGTCTGCGGTATCGAGCGGTGCTAACGTGATCTCCCAGGGTGCGGCGAAGAGGGCCTGGGCGGCGCGGATATCGGAGCGGATGTTGTATTCGGCGTCGGGGGTTGGCATGCCGTCATACCCAGTAGTGATGCTGCCCCCCATGGCGATGACGCGGGCGGCTTTGGTGATTTGGGGCGCGCGGCGGAGGGCTTCCGCCACGGTGGGGCAAGGGCTGGTGATGAGCAGAGTGACCGGTTGGGAGGCGTTGGAGATGGTATCCACGATGGCCTGGACGCCATCATCCCGGATCGTGCCCGTGTATGTGGCCAGGGAAAAATCCGTTGCCCAAGCGGAGAGCGCGCCGGGTTTGGATTCGCGGTGGATTCCCACGCCAATGGGAATATCCTGGCGGCGATAGGTCTGCAAAAACTTGGCTACAATTTTCGCTTTGCCGACAGTGTCCTGGCTGTCAGTAACGATCAATTTCAAGTCCAATTCCGGGGAGCAGAGGAGGAGGGCCAAGGCCCAGCAATCATCCATGCCGGCCCCGATATCGGTAACCCAAATCACTGGTGTGGGCTGGGCCAAGCCCAATAGATTCAGGCAAAAAAGCAAAATTGCCGCAAGCGCGAAAATACGAAGGATTTTGTTCATCGGCCTCTTCCCCTGGGGGATTGAATATAAGAAAATTTTGTAACCATAGCTTGGCTAGATTGATATTGAATCGGACTTTGGTTTGTGACCTTCTCCTGTTCTTCCCTTCAAGCGGCGGGGGAGAGGGTTACAATGGGAAGACTTAACTTATTGAGGTCCAACGCGCCGATGTTTAAAATTCGAGAATCCTGCCCCGACAAGGTCGAAGACATCTTACGAAGGTTTCCGCAGAAGAAATCGGCCTCGATCCCACTTCTTTATCTCGCATGGGATACCTATGGATATGTTTCTAAGGAAGCCATTCAGGAAGTGGCGGAGATTTTAGGCACAACTCCCGCTTACATCCAGGGTATCGCCACCTTTTACACCATGTTCCCGATGGAGCCGCGAGGCAAGTACCATATCGAGGTATGCAACAATATATCATGCTTTCTGATGGGGGCGAATACCATTCTGGAAACGCTGGAGAAAAAACTGGGGATTCAGCCGGGGGAATGCAGTGCCGACGGGCAATTTTCCCTGCAAGCGGTGGAATGCCTGGCAGCTTGCTCCTGGGGGCCGTGCCTGCATCTCAACGGGAAAGAATATCAGCAGTTGACACCGGAAAAAATTGATGAAATTTTGGATCCATTGATGAAAGAAGCCGCCTGTGTAAAGTAACGTGGGGTGGTATTTTGATTCGTTTTTGAATCGAACCGGAAATGTGGGAAGCAAACAGAAACGCAGGTTAACTATGGTTGCTGAAACAAGACTCCTTTTGGAACGCATAGGCAGCCCCGATATTCTGACGGTGGAAGGGGTGTTGAAAAAGGGGGGGTATGCCAGCCTGAAGAAGGCGGTAACCACCATGACACCGGAAGAGGTCCGGAATGAGGTGAAGCATTCGGGCCTGCGTGGGCGGGGGGGCGCTGGTTTCCCCACGGCCATGAAATGGAGTTTTATCCCAAAGAATACAGATAAGCCCATTTACCTTTGCTGTAACGCGGATGAGAGCGAGCCTGGCACCTGCAAGGACCGGGTGATCATCGATCATGATCCCCATTTGCTGCTGGAAGGGATTTTACTGACCTGCTACGCCATTGGTTCGAAGCAGGCGTTTATTTATATACGGGGCGAGTTTCACCGTGGCGCGGAAATTTTAGCGATGGCGATCGAGGATGCCCGTCGCCATGGGCTGATCGGGGAGCGGATTTATGGCACCGATTTCTCATGCCAAATCGAAGTGTACCGTGGCGCGGGTGCTTATATTTGCGGAGAAGAGACTTCCCTCCTAACATCCCTTGAAGGGGAGCGGGGGTATCCGCGGAATAAACCGCCATTCCCGGCTGTTTCTGGTCTTTACAACTGTCCCACCATCATCAATAACGTGGAAACCTTGGCCGCGGTTCCTCTGATCATCGAAAAGGGGGGCGAGTGGTTTGCCCAGTTTGGGACCGAAAAAAGCGCGGGGACCAAATTGCTGTGCATCAGTGGGCATGTCAACAAACCAGGAGTCTACGAGGTGCCCCTTGGGACGATGACCCTGCGGGAGTTCATTGAGGACTTTGGAGGCGGGGTGCCGGGTGGCAAGAAGATCAAGGGGGTGATCCCCGGTGGGTCTTCCATGCCGGTGATGCGGGATGAGGAACTGGATATCCCACTGACGTTTGAAGATATCCAGGCGGCGGGCTCGTCACTGGGCTCGGGCGCGATCATCGTCATGGACGAAACGGTCGACATGGTAGAAGCGGCGCTGATCATTGCCAAGTTTTATGCCCATGAATCCTGCGGCCAATGCACTCCGTGCCGCGAAGGGGCACGGTGGTTTGTGCAGATTGTGGAAGCAATCCATACCGGCCAGGGGCAGCCCGGCGATGTGGAGATGCTGCTGGAGATTTGTAAATCGGAATATACCTCGATTTGTCCACTCTGGACCGCGGCGGTGTGGCCGGTCCGGGCGTTTGTCACCAAATTCCGCGATGAGTTTGAAGCAAA